>JBDTDY010000054.1:0-9649 GCA_039922835.1 Ornithinibacter sp. | reverse complement strand
AGCTCCTTGACGTAGGGCGGGATGCGCTGCAGCCAGGCGTTGTAGTCGGGGTGGTAGTCCGTGCCGGATGGCGTCAGCAGCTTGATCACCGAGCCGATCGAGCGCTCCTCGGAGAGGACCGAGCGGGTGTCCACGCCGTTGCGCCCGGGGTCCAGGAATCGCTGGGAGTAGTCGCGGTCCAGGATCGCGGCGACGGAGTCCATGTCGGCGTCGAGGTCCGCGACGAAGGCCGTGCCGATGATGAACGCATCGGTGATCGCCTTGGAGATCTCGGACTTCCCCCCGCCGGAGACGGTCGCCGGCTTGTGGCAGGACGTGCCCGTCGGCACGGTGCCGAACAGGCTCCAGGTGCGGTCGTGAGGCTGCTGGGCGACCTGCATGCGGTAGCCGTTGGGGCTGAGGTACACCTGGTCGGCGCGCAGCGGCACCGAGCCCTCTGCACCGTCCTGGCTGGTCCAGGAGACGCGCATCTCGGGCAGGGAGTAGTGGGCGCCGGCGGGAACGAGCACGATGTGGGCGTGCTCGGTGTCGAGGGCGTGCCCTTCGGGCTGCGCGGCGAAGCGCGCCGGATCACGCTCGAGGACGTCTGCGAGGCGGTAGTCCTCTCCTGCAGATCTCTCCGTGTACTCCCGTCCGAGGTTGTAGCTCGCGAAGACCAGCGCGCCACCGGAGTGCTCTTCCTCCGCGTTGCCGAAGAGGTTGGCGGAGTAAGAGATCTGGGTCTTGACCTCCTTCTTGCAGTACCCGTAGTAGTTGTCCGCGATGATCGTGACGATCACGCCGCGCGCGTCCCTGGCGCAGATCTTGAAGGCACGCCCCTCGTTGTAGCGCTCGTCCTCCTGCTCCCAGCACACCCCGTCACGCCGCTGGCGCTCGGTCGCCTCGCTGAGGTGGGGGAGGCCGAGCTCCTTCTTGGTGACCCTGGTGAGGTGGGGCGCGAGCACGACACAGCCGGTGTGCCCGGTCCACGTCTCCGGCGCGAGGGACGCGTCGTGCTCGGGGAGGTAGGGGTCACCGCCGTTGCCGAAGATGCCCTCGACGAAGTCCAGGTTCGAGACGAGGCCACCCGGCACGATGAGCCGGATCTCCATCCGCTTCTCGCGCACGACTCCGGGCACCTCGGGAGACACCAGCGGTCGCAGGTGCAGCGACACCAGGGCGGCTGCGGGGGTCGGCTGGTTGGCTGTGTAGGGCAGCACCATGTCGGCCTGAGGTGGCTCGAAGGCCCGGGCCAGCAACCGGGCGAAGGCCCGCGCGGGAACGGCGATCTTGTCGTCGGGAATGGGCAGGCCCCCCTCGGCCACGTGGAAGACACCCGCCGTGGTGCGTCGGTCGTTCGCGGGATTGTGCAGCACCCCGTTGGCCAACCGGTAGCTGCTCAACAGCGGTGAAGCGAAGCTGTCGCCGTCGAAGGGGAGGGAGAGCTCGCGGGCCAGACCCGCCTCATCGAGCACCAGCGTGCGCCGAGGTAGCTGGGGAGACTCGCCCGTGTCGACGAGGTAGTCGTCGAGGAACGCCTGGATCCGCTGGTCCGCCGCGCACAGCCGGTCCGAGAGCCGGCGGCTCAGCTCGCGCTGGCGGGCGAGGATCGGTTGGATCAGCCGGGCCGCCTCGGTGTCCTCGAACCCGTCGGGGAGCGGGAGGCCGAGCTGGGCCAGGCGGAGGTTGATCGCAGCATTCTGGGTGTGGGGCACGCCATGAGTCTTCCCTCCCAGGAAGTGGCGCACCAGCCGGGTCTGCACCGCGGGACCCACCGCCGCCCAGCCGGCGAGTACGGTCGCTGGGCTCACGGCATCCACCTGCCCCTCCGGCCAGCTCAGAAGTACCAGGGGAACGGGGACCAGTCCGGGTCTCGCTTCTCGAGGAACTGGTCGCGCCCCTCGACGGCTTCGTCGGTCATGTAGGCGAGCCGGGTCGCCTCGCCGGCGAACACCTGCTGGCCCATCAGACCGTCGTCGAGGAGGTTGAAGGCGAACTTCAGCATCCGCTGCGCCTGCGGGCTCTTGCCCATGATCTCGCGGGCAGCCGTCAACGCCTCGGCTTCGAGCTCGGCGTGGTCGGCGACGATGTTGACCGCCCCCATCTGCTGCATGTCCTGCGCCGAGTAGGTGCGGCCGAGGAAGAAGATCTCGCGGGCTCGCTTCTGCCCCACCATCTTTGCCAGGTAGGCGGACCCGTACCCACCGTCGAAGGAGCCCACGTCGGCGTCGGTCTGCTTGAACTGCGCGTGCTCCCGCGAGGCGATCGTGAGGTCGCAGATGACGTGCAGGCTGTGCCCGCCGCCGGCCGCCCAGCCCCCGACGACGGCGATGACCACCTTGGGCATCGTGCGGATGAGGCGCTGCACCTCCAGGATGTGCAGCCGGCCACCCTCGGCCTTGACGCGGCGCTCGTCAACGGTGTCGGCCGTCGTGCCGTCGGCGTACTGGTAGCCCGAGCGGCCTCGGATGCGCTGGTCGCCGCCGGTGCAGAAGGACCACTTGTCGGCACTGCCGGTGCCCCGGGGGCCGGGCCCGTTGCCGGTGAGCAGGACGACTCCCACGTCCGCGGTTCGGCGGGCGTGGTCGAGCACCCGGTAGAGCTCGTCGACGGTGTGCGGCCGGAACGCGTTGAGCACCTCGGGTCGGTCGAAGGCCACGCGCACACAGCCGGCTTCGACTGCCCGGTGGTAGGTGACGTCGGTGAGGTCCTCGAACCCGGGCACCTCCTCCCAGGCGCTCGGGTCGAATGTCTCGCTCACACCGGGGATCGCACTCACGGCCGCAAGGCTAGCCCGCGCGGCAGGCGGCCTCGTCGAGGGCCAGGCACCCGGCATATGGTGGTCGTATGCCGGTGCCACCCTTGGGCGACCTCCTCAGCACGCTGCGGGTGGTCTCGATCCCGATGCGGGTGCCGTTCCGTGGGGTGACGACTCGTGAGGTCGCGCTCCTGGAGGGGCCCTGCGGCTGGGGCGAGTTCGGGCCGTTCCTGGAATACGAGCCGCAGGAGGCGTCCCGCTGGCTCGCAGCCGCCGTCGAGGCCGCATGGACCGGTTGGCCCGAGCCACTGCGGAGCGAGATCCCGGTCAACGCGACCGTCCCCGCGGTCCCTGCGCGCGCAGTGGCGGGCGTGCTCGCCCGGTTCCCGGGGTGCGCGACCGCGAAGGTCAAGGTCGCCGAGAAAGGCCAACGGTTGGAGGACGACGTGGCGCGGGTCGCGGAGGTCCGGGACGCGATGGGCCCCTCGGCACGGGTGCGGGTGGACGCCAACGGTGGGTGGTCGGTCGATGACGCGCTGCGGGCACTGAGCCGACTGGCCCCCTACGGCATCGAGTACGCCGAGCAGCCGTGCGCGACCGTCGAGGAGCTCCGCGACCTGCGGATCGCGCTGGTTCGAGGTGGCATCGACGTGCCGATCGCGGCGGATGAGTCCATCCGCAGGGCCGAGGACCCGCTCCGGGTGCGTGACCTCGAGGCCGCCGACATCATCGTGGTCAAGGTCGCCCCGCTGGGTGGGGTGCGCAGTGCCCTCCAGGTCGTGCAGGAGTGCGGACTCCCGGCGGTGGTGTCATCTGCCCTCGACACCAGTGTCGGCATCTCGGCCGGCGCCGCGCTCGCGGCCGCCCTTCCGGTGCTCGATCACGCGTGCGGGCTGGGCACCGTCGCCCTCCTCGAGGGCGACGTGAGCGCCCGGCCACGGGTTCCGCGCGAGGGCGTGATCCCGGTCGGTGCGGTCGAGGTCGACCCCTCCCTGGTCGCACGCTGGTCGGCGACACCGGCCCGGGCTGCGTGGTGGGCCGACCGGGTCGAGGCGGCGCACGCGAGGCTGGTGTAGCGGGGATTCCGCTCCGGCGTGCATCCAAGACCCTCGTGTGGGGAGAATGACGGGCATGACCGCTCTCCCCCTGCAGCTGTCCACCCGGTCCGTCGACGTGCCCGAGCGCACGGCCCGGTCCTTGCGGATCTTCAACCTCGTGATGGGAGCGATCCACCTCGTCTCCGGCGGCGCGATGGTCGCCCTCAGCACCGACTTCACCCTGCCCGTCTCGACCTTCGGCCTCCAGGGCCCCCCGGGCACGCCGCTCGACCAGGGCGTGCTCACCGGCGTCCTCGACGTGCCGCTCGCCTGGGCCACGGCATCCTTCCTCTTCCTCTCGGCGTTCTTCCACTTCCTCATCGCCTCGCCGTGGGGCTTCCGCCGATACGTCGGTGAGCTCGAGCGAGGGCGCAACCGCTTCCGCTGGGTGGAGTACTCGCTGTCCTCGACGCTGATGATCGTGCTCATCGCCCTGGTCACCGGCATCACCGACCTCGCGGCACTGATCGGCCTCGCGTTCGCCAACGTCGCCATGATCCTGTTCGGCTGGCTCATGGAGGTCACCAACAACGGCCTGATGCACGCCAAGGACGACTCACCCTCGCGCGGTGAGCGCGCCTGGTGGACGCCGTTCTGGTTCGGCTGTGTCGCCGGCATCGGGCCGTGGGTCGCGATCGGCGCCTATCTGTGGGTCAACATCGCCGTCAACGACGGCCAGGGCCCTCCCGGCTTCGTCTGGGCCATCATCGCCACGCTGTTCGTGCTGTTCAACACCTTCGCCATCAACCAGTTCCTTCAGTTCAAGCAGGTCGGCCCCTGGCGGAACTACCTCTTCGGCGAGCGGCAGTACATCATCCTCAGCCTCGTCGCGAAGTCCGTCCTCGCCTGGCAGATCTTCGCGAACACGCTCATCCCCTGACGGGTTTCGCGCAGCCGGGTCGCTTCAGAGCGGCAGCCCGAGCAGGGCGTTCTCGACGACCTCGGCCAGTGCCGGGTGGATCCAGTACTGGTCACGGGCGACGTCGTGGGCGTGCTGACCGAAGGTGGCAGCCTGGATCAGCGGCTGGATGATCGAGGAGACAGCCGGGCCCAGAGCGTGCACCGCGAGGATGCGCCCGTCCGGGGACGCGTGCACCGTGACGAACCCCGTGGTGTCCTCGAGCGCCCAGCCGTAGGCGACGTCGCCGATGGCCTGGGTCTTGCTGACGAATGCCGTGCCGCTCTCCTCCAGCTCGGCCGCAGTGGGGCCGAACGAGGCGATCTGCGGGTGACCGAAGACCGCGTGCGGCACCGGGCGCCCGTCGTCGCGCCGCGGCGGCCCGGGCACCAGCCCGAGGTCGACGGCGAGGTTGTGGGCCACGGTGCGCGCCTCCTGGTTGGCGACGTGCTTGAGCTGGTGGGCCGAGGAGATGTCACCGAGCGCCCACACGCCCTGTGCCGTCGTGCGCTGCCGGTCGTCGACGACGACGCGGCCGTCGTCGTGGGTCCTGATGCCGCCCGCCGCGGGGTCGAGCAGGTCGGTGTTGGGTCGACGGCCCACGGCGAGCAGCACCACCTCGGCCTCCACGTGGCTCGCACCGTCAGCACCCTGGAGCTCGATGCGCCAGGTGTCGCCGGTGCGCGTGGCAGCCACGGGGTGGCTGGAGAGGCGCACGTCGTAACGCCGCCGGGCGATCTCGGTGTAGCGCTCCGAGACCTCCACCTCCTCCATTCGCAGCAGGTGTGCCGAGCGCTGCACCTGCGTGACGTGCACGCCGAGCGCCGAGAAGACGTGGGCCAGCTCGCACGCGACGAACCCACCACCGATGATCGCCATCCGCGCCGGGAGGTCCTCGAGGCGCATCACCGTGTCGGAGGTGTGCACGCCCCGTGCGGGGTCGGGCCCTCGGAGCCCGTCGACGTCCAGGCCTGACGGCCGGCTGCCCGAGGCGATGACGATCCGGTCCGCGGTGACCTCCTCGCCGGTCGACAGCGCAAGCTGGCGCTCGCCGGTGAACCGGGCGTGGGCGGCATACAGGGTGACGGCGTCCTGGCCGCGCCGGTAGTCCTCGCCCGCGTCGGAGATGGGGTCGATCCGGCCGAACACGCGGTCCCGGATCGCGGGCCAGTCGACCGTCGGCGCGGGGAAGTGCACTCCGAGTCGGGCGGCATCGGCGGCGTCGAGGACCCGGTCGGCCGGCACGACGAACATCTTGGTGGGGATGCACCCGACGTTCAGGCAGGTGCCCCCGAAGGTGCCTCCCTCGATGATGGCCGCGTCGAGCCCGTCGAGTTCTGGCCCCAGGATCGAGTTTCCTGAGCCGCTACCGATGATGACGAGGTCGTGGTGGGGCATGGCGGCCAGCGTATGCGGCCCTCGTCCACATCCTGTCCGGTGGGGACGCCTTGTCCACAACCTCGCGCGCGGTCTGTCGCGGACCGCTACCCCGGGGTGGAGTGGGTGGTGGCGACGACGGTGAGAAGGGGAGGGGCCATGACGGGGGAGCGGGCGCGAGAGGCCGGCGAGGCATTCCGAGGGGCGGCCAGGATGATGCGCGAGCGGGCGCTGGCGCTGCGGCGATCGCACCTGGTGTGGTGGGAGGGGGCCGCGGCCGAGGAGTACGCGAGACGGGTCCGCGACCGGGTCGCGGGCCTCGAGCTGGCGGCCGAGGTCCTCGAGGCGGTGGCAGCGCTCCTCGACCGCGTCGCAGAGCTGACGCAGGGCATCCAGTCAGGGGCCGGCGGCGGGTGGGGCCTGCCGGCGTGAGCGGGTGGAGCGTGCGCAGTGCGGCACTCCTCGCGGCAGCCGGGTCCACGGACGAGGTCGCGGATGCCGTGCACGCCACCGCCAGGCGACTGGCGGGGGTGCTCGCGCACATCGACCCCCCATCAAACCCTTCAGCCCTCGGTGCGTGGGCCCACGCCCAGGCCCGCGGGATCGAGGCGATCGGTCCGTCGGGGGCGTTGCGTGAGGTCGTGGCGCTGCGCGCCCTCGCCGAGGGTCTTCGAGCGGCGGCGCGCCTCTACGACGAGGTCGAGCAGGGCGTGACCGCTGTCATGCGTGGGGTGGCCGCCGGGGCGGACCTCGCAGCTGGGGCTGGCTGGCTGACCGAGGGCGCTGGCGAGCCTGCCGTTCGGGAGGTGGCCCCCGGGGTGACGCCAGAGCGCCTCGCGTCGGCCAGTGACCTCGTCGCGCTCGGAGCAGGGCTCGACGGCGGTCGGGTGCGCGTGCTGGAGGTTGCCCGCGGGGACGGAGGCTCGGCCTGGGTGGTCGTCGTGCCCGGCACCCAGGACTGGCATGCGCGGGCCGGCGCCAACCCGTTCGACGTCACCACCGACGTGCGGGCGATGGTGGGGGACCCCACGGCCGCCGCGGCCGGGGTGGTGGTGGCCCTGGCCCGGGCGCGCTCCCACACGGATCGGGCCACCGATCTCGACCCGGTGCTCCTCGTCGGGCACAGCCAGGGTGGCATCCTCGCTGCAGCGCTCGCGAGTGACCCGGCCTTCACCGCGCACCACGACGTCACCCATGTCGTGACGACGGGCGCACCCATCGGGGCCTTCCCGCTCCCTCCCGGCGTGCAGGTCCTCTCGGTCGAGCACGCCGCCGACCCGGTGCCCGCGCTCGACCTCACGCCGAATCCGGCCCGTCCGTCCTGGGTGACACTGCGCACGCAGGGGTCCGGCCCGCCCCTCGACGTGGCGGCCCACGACCTCCACGGCTACGTCGCCACCCTCGCCGCAGCGGAGGGCGCATCCCTGGGCCGGCTGACCGGCATCGAGGGTGTGGTGGCCTGGCGGGCCTCGGCCGGCGTCTTCCTCGGCGGCTCGGTCCGATCGGTCAGGGAGTTCGAGGTGGAGCGCGAGTGGCAGAATCCACGCTCGTGACACCTTCGGCCGCGTTCGCCTCGGTCCTCGTCGACGAGCTCGTGCGAGGGGGAGTGCGCGACGTGGTCCTCTGCCCGGGGTCACGCTCTGCCCCCCTCGCCTATGCACTGCTCGCCGCCGAGCGGGATGGCCGGCTTCGGCTGCACGTGCGCGTCGACGAGCGCAGCGCCGGCTTCCTGGCCCTGGGCCTCGCTCGTGGCGGGTCGGGCTCGCCCCGGCCGGTCGCGGTCGTCACGACGTCGGGCACGGCCGTCGCGAACCTCCACCCGGCGGTCCTCGAGGCCCATCACGGTGGGGTGCCACTCGTGGTGCTCAGCGCAGACCGGCCGCACGAGCTGCGTGGCACCGGCGCCAACCAGACGACGGCCCAGCCGGGCATCTTCGGCCGCGCCACGAGGTGGTCGGCGGACCTGCCTGCGCCAGAAGTGCTTCCGACGTCGGGCGGCCCGTGGCGCTCGGTGGTGTGTCGTGCGCTCGCCGCAGCCCGGGGCGTGACCGGTGGCGCAGCGGGCCCGGTGCACCTCGACGTGGCATTCCGTGACCCGCTCGTGCCAGAGCTCACCGACCGTGGGTCGCCTGGTGGCGGCCTTGTCATCGACGACGCGTTGGCCGGTCGGCCCGATGGCGCGCCCTGGGTCGTGGTGGTCGGGCCGTCCGAGGCACTGGCGCCCGGGATCTCCTTCGTCGAGCGCACCCTGGTGGTCATCGGTGACCTCCCGAGCGCGTCAGTGGCCCGGGCCGCGGCCGACTGGGCGCTCGGTCGAGGGCACCCCGTGGTCGCGGAGCCCTTCGGGCCCTCCGTCGTCCGCGCCAGTGCGTTGCCCCACGGCCCCCTGCTGCTGACGGCGAGCCGCTGGGTCTCCGAGCACCTCCCGGAGCGGGTCGTGGTGATCGGCCGACCCACGCTCTCGCGCGCCGTTGCGGCGGTGCTCCGAGCGCCCGGCGTCCTGGTCGAGGTGGTCGCTGACGGTCTGTGGGCCGACCCGGCGCACGTGGCATCCCGCGTCCACCCGTTCGCTGCCCTGGAGGCTGATGCCGTGCCGCCAGAGCCGGACTCGGTCGGGGACCGGGAAGGGATCAGCGCGCAGTCGACGTCAGGCTGGGCCGAGGCCTGGCAGGCAGCTGGAGCCCGGGTAGCCGAAGCAGTTGCAGCACAGGGACTTCCAGAGTCAGGAGGGCTCGCAGTCGCAGCAGCGGTGGCGAGTGCCCTCCCCGAGGATGCCGTGCTCGTGGTCGGCTCCTCCAACACGGTGCGCGACCTGGACCTCGGGGTTGCTGGAGCGGTCGCGGGCCATGTCGTCGCCAACCGTGGGCTCGCCGGCATCGACGGGCTCGTCTCCACCGCTGTCGGGGTCGCACTCACCTCGCCTTCCCCGGCATACGCACTTCTCGGGGACCTGACGTTCCTGCACGACTCAGGCGGCCTGCTCATCGGGCCGGGGGAGCCGCGCCCCGACCTGAGCATCATCGTCGCCAACGATGACGGCGGGGGGATCTTCACGACCCTCGAGCCCGGCGAGCCCGAGCGGTCCGACACCTTCGAGCGGATCTTCGGCACGCCGACGGGCACCGATCTGGGCGCACTCTGCCTCGCCCACGGCGTGGGTCATACCCGGGCCGACTCGCTCGATGCCCTGTCAGCGCTCGTGGCGCAGGCACCGGAAGGTCTGCGCGTCATCGAGATCAGCGTCGACCGTGGAGCGCACAGGAGTGCTCACGAGGAGCTCAGGGCGTTGGCGCAGCACGTCCTCCAGGCCTGACCCATCGCCGCAACGTGCCTCGTCGCGATGACGAGGTGCGCTCTCCTCCGCTGACGCAGAGGCCGCTGGCTCCGCGACTAGAGGTGGACGTCGTGGCGTTCCTGCAGTCCGGCGATGAGCTCGGGGTGCGGCCGCTGGCCGTATCGCTGCGCGATGTCGTGCATGACCTTTGGATCAGCGTCGGTGAGGGCGCCCATCTCCTCGAAGAAGTGCTCGAACCCAGCCGG
>JBDTDY010000053.1:0-22126 GCA_039922835.1 Ornithinibacter sp. | reverse complement strand
GCCGCGACGATGGCCGCCGCGTCGGTGCGCGCCTCCGGCTGGTGCATCCACTCGAAGTCCGGTGGCCGGAACGTCACGCGCCCTGGCAGTCCTCCCACGGGCCGACGACCTCGACACTGAGGCCGTCCCGCTCGAGGGCGAGCCTTTGGAAGCCGTCTGATCCGTCAGTGTCCGGCGTGTGCGCGTGACACCAGCTCGGGCAGGCGGTGGCGCTCAGGGTTTCGGTGATGGCGCTCATCGCGTGCTCTTCCGGTTGTGTGGCCTGTCCTGCCAAGGGCCGACAGGCACCAGTCCCGCCCGCGCGGGTCAGAGTTGTGGCGAACCCCCCCAAAGGCCGCCCCAGCCGTTCGCTCCCAGCCACGACCCTTGGCCCGCCCCCGTGAGGAGCGAGCTGGGAAGTCGACCCACAACCGACCCGGCCGAGTCGTGTCGTGGGCGCCTCTAGGCGGTTCAAGAGGCGGGGGGCAATCACCGCGGGCGGCATCCGTTTTGGTATCGCGGCTGGGGCCCTGTCCGGCGCCGCGTAGTGCTCTCCGGTGTCAGTGGGAGGCATCACCACCGAAACGCCACACGAGCACGGCAATGCCGAGCACGAGCGAGATCACGACCCCCAGGGCACGGACTGCCACTGCCACGAGGGTCTCTAGGGGACTCACAACGCACCGCGCCGGGACTGTGCCACGTCGGCTGCAATGGGTAGGCTGCTTCTCACGATGAACCCTTTCCGGTTCGTCGTCAGGCCCTCGGACGTTGACCGCGTCGCGGGGGCCGTTCTATGGTCGCAGCGGACCTATCGCACGCTTGTCGCACGAGGTGCGACGCGAAAACGCCCGCTGACTGCATTTCTGCAGGTCAGCGGGCGTTTCAGGTTGGTGCCCCCGGTAGGATTCGAACCTACGCTCCCGCCTCCGGAGGGCGGTGCTCTATCCCCTGAGCTACGGGGGCCGATGTGGCCAGCCCCGGGAAGATCGTTCTTTCCCGGCGCTCCGTGAGGTTAGCAGCCTAGGGTTGGCCCCATGCAATCCGGGATCGAGGGGCCGGGTCCTGCACCGCTCGTCCTCATCTGCGATGACACCGAGCCGATCCGTCGGCTCGTGCGGATCAACCTCGAGCTCGCGGGTTACGAGGTCGAGGAGGCCGCGGACGGCCACGAGGCGATGGCCCGGCTCATCGACCCCCTGCGCGACCCCCCGGCAGTGATCGTCCTGGACTCCCAGATGGGTCCGTACGACGGGTGGTGGACGATCGCAGCCATCCGCGCCCACCCCCGCCTGGACAAGGTTCCCGTGCTCCTCCTCACTGCCGCGGTGATGGCCCACAGCGCGCCGGAGGCGTCCGACGCGGGGTTCGACGCCTTCCTGCCGAAACCCTTCGACCCCGATGCCCTGGTTGCGACCGTCTCACGTCTCGCGGCCGGGGTCAGGAGGACGAGGCCGGGCCAATAGAATCGGGGGGTGACCCCCGAACAGCTCGCGGCCGAGATCCGCGGCGCACTCCAGTCCGCCGTCGACGCAGGTGACCTGGTGGTTGCCGTGCCCGCGGAGGTCAGGGTCGAGCGCCCGCGCAACCGCGACCACGGCGACTGGTCGACCAACATCGCGCTCCAACTGGCCAAGGGCGCGGGCCTGCCGCCGCGTGACGTCGCGGATCGTCTCGCCGAGCGGGTTCGCGCGATCGAGGGCGTGAGGTCCGTCGACGTCGCAGGTCCCGGGTTCCTCAACATCTCCCTGGAGGCGGCGAGCGCGGCCGAGCTGGCCAGGTCAGTCGTGGAGGCAGGTCCGGCATACGGCCGCAACGACTCAGAAGCCGGCCACGTCATCAACATCGAGTTCGTCTCGGCCAACCCCACCGGGCCGCTGCACCTCGGGCACACGCGTTGGGCCGCTCTGGGCGACGCCATGGCGCGCCTGCTCAAGACGTCGGGGGCCACGGTGACCACCGAGTACTACGTCAACGACGCCGGCGCCCAGATGGACCGCTTCGCGGAGTCGGTGCTGGCCCGTGCCAAGGGCCAACCCACCCCGGAGGGGGGCTACCCGGGGTTGTACGTCGACGAGCTCGGCCGTCGTGCGGTCGCCGACCACCCCGGCATCCTGGACCTGCCCCACGACGAGGCGGTGGCCGCGGTCCGGGAGCACGCCTACCGCGCACAGCTCGCAGAGATTCGCGACACCCTGGAGGCGTTCGGCGCGCAGTTCGACGTGTTCTTCTCCGAGAGCGAGCTGCACGACGGCGGTGCCGTCGAGAGCGCGGTGGCGCGGCTGCGCGAGCAGGGCCACGTCTTCGACGAGGGAGGTGCGGTGTGGTTGCGCACGACTGACTTCGGGGACGACAAGGATCGGGTGCTGATCCGCGCTGATGGCGAGCCCACCTACTTTGCTGCCGACGCCGCGTACTACCTGAGTAAGAAGGACCGCGGCTTCGACGAGAAGATCTACCTCCTGGGCGCCGACCACCACGGCTACGTCAACCGCCTCAAGGCAATCGCGGCCTGTGCCGGTGACGACCCGGAGCACAACATCGAGGTGCGCATCGGGCAGCTCGTGAACCTCAACGGCGCCAAGCTGAGCAAGCGTGCGGGCAACATCATCGAGCTCCGCGACCTCATCGGCTGGATCGGGGTGGATGCCGTGCGCTACACGCTCGCGAGATATCCCGCCGACAGCCCGCTCTCGCTCGACGGCGAGGAGCTGCGCAAGCAGACCAACGACAACCCGGTGTTCTACGTGCAGTACGCGCACGCTCGCACGGCCAGCGTCGCGCGTCTCGCGGGGGAGGACGGGGTGCACCGTGCGGATGGTTTCGACGCGGCGCTCCTCACCGACCCTGCAGAGGCCGCTCTGCTCGCGGTGCTCGGCGACTTCCCGCGAGTCGTGGCTCAGGCGGCGCACCTGCGTGAGCCGCACCGGGTCGCTCGCTACCTCGAGGAGCTCGCCGGCCGTTTCCACAAGTGGTACGACACCTGTCGCGTGCGGCCGATGACGGCCGACGAGGAGATCACCGACCTCCACCGCAGCCGGCTGTGGCTCAACGACGCGACCCGGCAGGTTCTCGCCAACGGCCTCGACCTGCTCGGCGTCAGCGCGCCCGAGCGCATGTGAGCGAGTGAGCGATGCGCTCCCACGAGGCCGGAGTCCTGCACGCCGAGGGCTATGGGGGACCCCCGATCTACCTCCCGTCGTCCTCCGAGACGATGGGGCTCCACCCGCAGCTCTGGGCGCGATCGGTCGAGCGGGACGGTGAGGGCCGTCTGTGCGTGGCGGGAGTTGCCGTGACCACGCTGGCGCAGGATCACGGAACGGCGGCCTACGTGATGGATGAGGACGATTTCCGCTGGCGTGCAAGAGAGTTCAGGGAGTCGTTCGCCCGTGCCTTCGCCAACACCGGGGGTGCCGACGTCTACTACGCGGGCAAGGCGTTCCTGTGCACCGCCGTGGCCCGCTGGGTGCAGAAGGAGGGCCTGCACCTGGACGTCTGCACGGGGGGCGAGCTCGCGGTCGCGCGCCGCGCCGAGTTCCCTGGCGCGCGAATCGGATTCCATGGCAACAACAAGACCGTCGACGAGCTTCGCGCTGCGCTCACCTATGGGGTCGGTCGGATCGTCGTCGACAGCTTCCAGGAGATTGATCGCATCGCACTCGTGGCCGAGGAGCTCGGGGTCCGCGCCCCGGTCATGGTGCGGGTCACGGTCGGGGTGGAGGCACACACCCACGAGTTCATCGCGACCGGCCACGAGGACCAGAAGTTCGGTTTCAGCCTGACCGGTGGCCAGGCGGCGGAGGCCGTCAGCCGGATCCTCGCCCGCCACGACGTGCTGGACCTGCGAGGCCTGCACAGCCACATCGGCAGTCAGATCTTCGACACGGACGGCTTCGAGATCGCAGCGCGGCGCCTGCTCGGGCTGCACGCCGCGGTGGCGATCGATCACGGGATCCACCTGCCGGAGATCGACCTCGGAGGCGGCTACGGCATCGCCTACACCTCCCAGCACCACCCGCTGGGGGCTGCGGACCTCGCGTCGCGCCTCGCGGAGATCATCCGGCTCGAGATGGTCGCGGTCGGTGGCGGCGTCGCGCAGCATCCTCCGAGGGTGTCCGTCGAGCCGGGTCGCGCGATCGTCGGGCCCAGCACCTTCACCCTCTACGAGGTGGGCACGGTCAAGGAGGTCGAGATCGGCAACGGGCACCGCAGGACCTACGTCTCCGTCGACGGGGGGATGAGCGACAACGCGCGACCGGCGCTCTACGAGGCCGACTACTCGTGCACGCTCGCGAGCCGCCTCTCGACCGCGCCGCCGCGGCTTTCCAGGGTGGTCGGTCGGCACTGCGAGAGCGGCGACATCGTGGTGCTCGACGAATACCTCCCAGCGGACATCGCACCCGGTGACCTGGTCGCGGTCCCCGGAACGGGTGCCTACTGCCGCAGTCTTTCCAGTCAGTACAACCACACTCCTCGCCCACCGGTGGTGGCAGTTCGTGGCGGCCGCTCCCGGGTGGTCGTCCGTCGTGAGACCATCGAGGACCTGCTCGCCCTCGACGTGGCGGACTGACCCGTGGTCCCCCAGATCGAGGAGATGGACTCCACCATGTCGCACGAGACCGGCGCACCGCTGCGCGTCGCCCTGCTGGGGTGCGGCGTCGTCGGATCCTCCGTGGCCACGATGCTGCTCGAACACGCGGACGACCTTGCGGCGCGCGTGGGTGCGCGACTGGAGCTGGTCGGCATCGCGGTGCGTCGTCCACAGCGTGTCCGGCCCGACGTGCCCGTGGACGCCACGCTGTTCACCTCCGACGCAGACGAGCTGGTCACCCGGGCCGACATCGTCGTCGAGGTCATCGGCGGCATCGACCCCGCCCGTGGGCTCATCCTGCGGGCGATGGCGCACGGAGCCTCCGTCGTCTCGGCCAACAAGGCACTGCTCGCCGAGGACGGTCCGACGCTCTATGCGGCCGCCGACGAGCACGACGTCGATCTCTACTACGAGGCCGCCGTCGCTGGGGCCATCCCGATCCTGCGGCCGATCCGGGAGTCCCTCGCGGGCGACGACATCCGCAGGGTGCTCGGCATCGTCAACGGCACGACCAACTTCGTCCTCGACAAGATGGACGTCTCCGGGGCGGGCTTCGCCGAGACCGTCGAGCAGGCACAGGCACTCGGCTACGCGGAGGCGGACCCGACTGCGGACGTCGAGGGCTTCGACGCGGCAGCCAAGGCCGCGATCCTCGCGAGCCTCGCCTTCCACACCCGGGTCGCAGCCTCGGACGTGCATCGTGAGGGGATCACCGACGTCACGGCTGCCGACATCCAGGCAGCCCGCGAGATGGACTGCGTGGTCAAGCTCCTCGCCATCTGCGAGCGGGTGCAGGGACCCGACGGTGCTGAGGCTGTCAGCGTGCGGGTCCACCCGGCGATGATCCCGCGCAGTCATCCGCTGGCGAGCGTGCGGGACGCGTTCAACGCCGTCTTCATCGAGGCCCGTGCTGCTGGCGAGCTGATGTTCTACGGTCGCGGTGCAGGCGGGGACCCCACGGCATCCGCTGTGCTCGGCGACATCGTGGCGGTGGCCCGACACAAGGTGGCCGGCGGTCGGGGGCCGGGTGAGTCAGCGTACGCAGACCTACCGGTCGTGGACATGGGTTCCGCGATCACCCGCTACCACATCAGTCTCGATGTCGCAGACCGGCCGGGAGTGCTGGCGCAGGTGGCCAGCGCCTTTGCGGTGCACGGGGTCTCGATCGAGACCGTGCGCCAGCAGGTCGCCCCGGGTGGCGGCGAGCGAGCACGGCTGGTGATCGTGACCCACGCGGCGACGGACGCGGCCCTCGCGGCCACCGTGGAGGACCTGGCGGCGCTGGACTCGGTCGACGACGTGGCGGCTGTCATGCGAGTGGAAGGGGAGTGACGTGGCGCACCTGTGGCGTGGGGTGATCAGGGAGTATGCCGCTCGGTTGCCGCTCCTGGAGGGCGCACCGGTGGTGACGCTCCAGGAGGGCGGCACGCCGCTGATCCCCTGCGAGGGGCTGTCCGAGCTGACCGGGGCCAACGTCCTGGTGAAGTTCGAGGGGCTCAACCCCACGGCCTCGTTCAAGGACCGAGGGATGACAGCGGCGATCTCGGTGGCCAAGCGCAACGGGGCGAAGGCCGTCATCTGTGCCAGCACCGGAAACACGAGTGCGAGTGCGGCGGCGTATGCCACGAAGGCCGGGATGACGTGTGCCGTGCTGGTGCCGGACGGCAAGATCGCGATGGGCAAGCTGAGCCAGGCAGTCGCCCACGGTGCGACGCTCATCCAGGTCGAGGGCAACTTCGACGACTGCCTGACAGTGGCACGCAAGCTGGCCGAGGCATATCCCGTCGAACTGGTGAACTCGGTCAACCCCGCACGGATCGAGGGCCAGAAAACTGCGGCCTTCGAGGTGGTCGACGCGCTCGGCGATGCGCCCGACATCCACATCCTGCCGGTCGGGAACGCGGGCAACATCACGGCATACTGGCAGGGCTATCGCGAATACGCTTCTCCCACTGCCGGCCTGGGAGGAGAGATCCTCCAACCAGTGGCGACGAGGCTTCCGCAGATGTGGGGCTACCAGGCCGCTGGAGCAGCGCCGATCGTGCTCGGCCACCCGATCGACGAGCCCGAGACGGTGGCCACGGCAATCCGTATCGGCAACCCCGCCTCGTGGCGACAGGCCGAAGCAGCTCGCGACGAGTCCGGTGGTCGGATCGAGGCAGTGACGGACGAGGAGATCCTTCGGGCGCACCGACTGCTGTCCTCGACCGAGGGAGTCTTCGTGGAGCCCGGCTCGGCAGCCAGTATCGCGGGGTTGCTGAAGGCGCACCGTGAGGGGCTGGTGCCGGCTGGCGCGACGATCGTGTGCACCGTCACCGGTCACGGACTGAAGGATCCCCAGTGGGCACTGCGCACCGAGGACGGGTCGGAGGTGCGCCCGGTGCGGGTGTCAGTCGACGCCGTGAGCATTGCGGTCGCACTCGGCCTCGAGGAGTGAGATGAGCTCGTCGGTGCTGCGCGTCGGCGTCGAGGTGGAGGTCACGGTGCCGGCGAGCAGCGCCAACCTCGGCCCGGGGTTCGACTCCATCGGGTGTGCCCTCGGGGTCTGGGACAGGTGCTCTGCCAAGGTTGTTGCAGACGATGGGCTCGTGGTGCGCGTCTCCGGGGAGGGGGCCGGGGTGGTGCCGCTCGACTCCTCGCACCTGGTCCACCGCGCGATGCGGGCTGCGTGGGACGAGCTCGGGGTGAGTCCGCCGGCGGGTCTCGTCCTGGACTGCCACAACGCCGTGCCGCACGGTCGGGGGATGGGGTCCTCCGCCACCGCCATCGTGACCGGCATCGTCGCCGCCCACGCGCTCCACGACGTGTCACGCGGTGTCGAGGGTGACCTCGAGCTCGACGCAGTGTGTTCCTTGGCGTCCCGACTGGAGGGCCACCCCGACAACGCCTCTGCGAGTGTCTTCGGAGGGGTCACCCTCTCGTGGGCCGACGACCCGTCGGGTGACACCACCACGGTGCGGCTCCCCGTGCACCGTGACGTCGAAGCGGTCGTGTTCGCTCCTGCCGAGCAGCTCTCGACGGCAAAGGCCCGGTCGGTGCTGCCCCAGCAGGTGCGTCTCGCCGATGCCGCGGCCAACTCCGGACGCGCCGCGCTCCTCGCGCACGCCATCGGAGCCAGCCCCGAACACCTCCTCGCTGCGACCCGGGAGTGGCTGCACCAAGAGGCCAGGAGGCCCTCCTACCCGGCCTCGATGGCCCTGGTCGACGAGCTCCGGAGGGAAGGCCATGCGGCAGTGATCTCGGGAGCGGGTCCCTCGGTCCTGGTGCTCGCGACGCGTCACCGCGTCGAGGAGGTGCGTCGCCACGAGCCGGCCGGATGGCGGGTGCTCACCCCGGGGATCCCACCGCGCGGAGCCACGGTGCAGGTGCTCTCCGCGGGGTGATCCCAGCTACGCCCAGGTGTGCGGGCCCGCATCGTGTCGCGAGCGCGGTGGTAGTGTTCGCGGTGCGACCGCAGTTGATGCCGAGGTCAGACCCCGTTGCCTGCCGCGGATCGCCCCCCACGATCAGGGCCCTCCCAGTCTTCACGGCTGGATGCCCGGCGTGGACTCCCGATGATCGGCCGTATCGAGGCCATCCACGAACGAGGGGAAGGATCCTTCGTGACAGACACCACCACTCTCGAGGCAACCGCCGGCAGCAGCCCGCGTCGCTCCGGAGCGCTCACCGCCATGCGGCTGGCCGAGCTCCAAGGACTTGCTTCGAGCATGGGCATCTCCGGCACAGCCAAGATGCGCAAGGGCGACCTCGTGGCCGCCATCAAGGCCCGGCAGAACGGTGAGAGCGGCCCGGCCAGCACGGGCGCGGCGAGCGCCGGTCCGGCGAGCACCGGCCCGGCGAGCACCGGTCCGTCCAGCACCGGCCAGTCCAGCACCGGCCAGTCCCGCCGAGCCAGGTCCGGGGTCACCGAGCCCGTCACCCGCGCGGCGCGAGCCGACCGCGAGACCCCGGCGGCATCGCAGGAGCACTCCGATCGCGAGGCACCGGCAGAGCGCACCCCTGTCACCGAGCGCACCGTTGTCACCGAGCGTGACCGTGGCGAACGAGCGGTGCGCTCGGACCGGCAGGGCCAGAACGACCGGCAGGGCCAGAACGACCGGCAGGGCGAGCGCGACGCGGCGGACCGTCAAGATCTCTCGGAGCGCCAGAACCACCACGAGCGCCCGACCCGTCAGGGCGATCGCCAGGTGCAGGGCAGCAGCCAGGACGAGCGCAGCACCCAGGGCCAGGGCACCGGCGCGGGCCAGGGCAGCGGCGCGGGGTCCGCCGAGCCGGGTCGTTTCGATGACGAGGACGGTCGCGGGGGCCGGCGCCGCCGCAACCGTGGCCGCAACCGCGACAAGCGCCGTCCCGGCAGCCCCCTCCCCGTCGGCAGCAGCGTGGAGTCCGAGAACGAGCAGCAGATCACCGAGGACGACGTCCTGGTGCCCGTGGCCGGCATCCTCGACATCCTCGACAGCTATGCCTTCGTGCGCACCACCGGCTACCTGCCCGGCAGCAGCGACATCTATGTGCCGCTGGCCGTGGTCAAGCGCAACGGACTACGCAAGGGCGATGCGGTCACCGGCGCGATCAAGGCGAGTGGTGAGGGCGAAGAGGCCCAGCAGAGTGTCGGGGGGCGCAACAACCGCCAGAAGTACACTCCGCTGGCCCGACTGGACACGATCAACGGTCAAGGCCCCGAGGAGGCACGCAAGCGCCCCGAGTTCGGCAAGCTCACCCCGCTCTACCCCCAGGACCGACTGCGCCTGGAGACCGAGCAGTCGATCCTCACGACCAGGATCATCGACCTCGTTGCCCCGATCGGCAAGGGTCAGCGCGGGCTGATCGTCGCACCGGCCAAAGCCGGGAAGACGATGGTCATGCAGGCGCTCGCCAATGCCATCACGACCAACAACCCGGAGTGCCACCTCATGGTGGTCCTCGTCGACGAGCGGCCGGAAGAGGTCACCGACATGCAGCGGGCCGTCAAGGGCGAGGTCATCTCCTCGACCTTCGACCGGCCCGCCGAGGACCACACCACGGTCGCCGAGCTCGCGATCGAGCGGGCCAAGCGGCTCGTCGAGATGGGTCACGACGTCGTCGTGCTGCTCGACTCCATCACCAAGCTCGGGCGGGCCTACAACCTCGCTGCCCCGGCGAGCGGGCGCATTCTGTCCGGTGGTGTCGACAGCGCGGCGCTCTACCCGCCGAAGAAGTTCTTCGGTGCTGCCCGCAACATCGAGTTCGGTGGCTCGCTCACGATCCTCGCGACGGCGCTGGTCGAGACCGGTTCGCGCATGGACGAGGTGATCTTCGAGGAGTTCAAGGGCACCGGCAACATGGAGCTCAAGCTCGACCGCCAGCTCGCGAACCGTCGGATCTTCCCCGCCGTCGACATCAACAACTCGGGCACCAGGCGCGAGGAGATCCTCTTGGCGCCCGACGAGCTGAAGATCATGTGGAAGTTGCGCCGTGTCCTCGCGGCGCTGGACTCCCAGCAGGGCATCGAGCTGCTGCTCGATCGCCTCAAGAAGACGAAGAACAACTACGAGTTCCTCATGCAGGTGCAGCAGACGAGCTCGATGAAGATCGATGACGAGGGTGAGGACTGACCCGCCTGCTCGAGAGTAGAGAACGCGCCGTCACCGCAGTCGCGGAGGCGGCGCGTTCTCTACTCTCGACCGGTTCTGGGGACCGGGAACGACAAGGCGGGGAAGTTCCGGGCGGTGAAGCCGCGCGGGGTGTACATGGCGGCACCGCCGGGTGTGGCGAAGAGGTCGACGCGGGTGACGTCGGTGTGCTCACGAAACCACTCCAGCAGGGCATCGGTCACAGCCGCCGCGATGCCCCGGCCACGGAAGTCGGGGAGCGTCGCCACGTTGGAGATGAGCCCGACAGAGCCGTTCGGTGCGCCGGGGCCTGGAATCAGGGCGGTCACCTCCCCGACCGCACCCGAGACGACGACCCCGTCGACCTCGGCCACGACCACGTGCACTCCGGCTGCGGGGATCCGGTCGATGAACCACCCGTGAGCAGTGAGTCGCCAGCTGGGGTCCGCGAGCCGCTCCGGCGACACCCCCATCGCCTCGAACATCAGCAGGCGCAGGGCGAGCATCGCGTCGGCGTCGGATGCCGTGGCCTCCCGGGTCACGAATCTCATCGCGGTGGTCCGGGAGTGAGGAGTCCTCGAGTCTGGGCGCGACCCTCGAGGCAGTCGGCGAGACCCCGCTCGGCGAACTCCCGCTCGGCGGCACAGGGGCTGACGGCTGCGCATCTCATGATGCGTCACGTTACCGATGTGGCCCGACACCGCAAGGGGTACCAGGGCCACGACCTTCCGCGCGAACGGCGTCCCTGGCGGTGCTCGCAGGTCCTGGTGCCGGCGGAATGCCGGTGCCGTCCGGGTCGTTTAGTACTCCGTGCGCCACCTCTGGCACACTTGACCGCTGGACCGGTTCACGGCATTCGACGCGTTTCCTGAGCGCCTCCCCCACGAGGGGCGCAGGCGGGGCGCCACGGGTTTGCAGCACCGCGCTGGACCCGCCGACCCGGACACATCCAAGGAGACATCGTGAAGAAGGACATCCACCCGAACTACGTCGAGACCCAGGTCACCTGTACCTGTGGCAACTCGTTCACCACCCGGAGCACCGCCGAGAGCGGCTCGATCCACGCCGACGTGTGCTCCAACTGCCACCCGTTCTACACGGGCAAGCAGAAGATCCTCGACACCGGCGGCCGCGTGGCTCGCTTCGAGGCCCGCTACGGCAAGAAGGCTGCAGCCAAGTAGTTGGTCCCCTGCGCCGGTCCGCTTCCTCGACGGAGTGGGCCGGCGCAGTCGTCTTTCCACCGTCCGTCGTCCAGACCCGTCAGACCCGGAGGTTCGTCGTGTTGGAGTCGGCTGAGGCGCTGGTCGCCGAGCACGCCGCCCTCGAGGCGCAGATGGCCGACCCGGCGCTGGCCTCGGACCCAGATCGCATGCGGGAGCTGAACAAGCGGTATGCCGCGCTCGGCCCGACCGTTGCTGCCCACCAGCAATGGGTGGCCGCCTCGGGAGACCTCGGCGCGGCGCGCGAGCTGGCTGCCGAGGAGCCCGAGTTCGCGCAGGAGCTGCCGGCGCTGGAGACCACCGTGAACGACGCGGCCGACCGCCTGCGCCGCCTGCTCGTTCCCCGGGACCCCGAGGACGACCGCGACGTCATCCTCGAGGTCAAGGCGGGGGAGGGCGGTGAGGAGTCCGCGCTCTTCGCCGGCGACCTGCTGCGGATGTACCTGCGCCACGCCGAGCGACGCGGCTGGCGCACCCAGGTGCTCGACGCGACCGAGTCAGACCTCGGAGGCTACAAGGACGTGCGGGTCTCGGTGAAGTCACGCAAGGCCCCCCGACCGGGGGAGGCGCCCTGGGCCCGTCTGAAGTTCGAGGGTGGCGTGCACCGCGTGCAGCGGGTGCCGGTCACCGAGAGCCAGGGGCGCATCCACACCAGCGCGGCCGGCGTCTGGGTGATGCCCGAGGCCGAGGAGGTCGAGGTCAGGATCGAGCCGAACGACCTGCGCATCGACGTCTTCCGCAGCAGCGGCCCCGGCGGGCAGTCGGTCAACACCACCGACTCGGCCGTGCGGATCACCCACCTGCCCACCGGGGTGGTCGTCTCCTGCCAGAACGAGAAGTCCCAGCTGCAGAACCGCGAGGCCGCCCTGCGCGTGCTGCGGGCCCGGCTGCACCAGATGGCCATGGACGAGCGCCACGCCGCCGACTCCGACGCCCGCGCGAGCCAGGTGCGCACCGTCGACCGCTCCGAGCGCATCCGCACCTACAACTTCCCCGAGAACCGGATCAGTGACCACCGCACCGGGTTCAAGGCGCACAACCTCGACGCGGTGCTCGACGGTGACCTCGACCCGATCGTCCAGTCGTGCCTGGATGCCGACGAGGCAGCCCGACTCGCTGCGATCGCGCGATGAGCGAGGTGCGGTCGCTGCGCGCAGAGGTGGCCGCGGCCCGCGCGGTGCTGGCCTCCGCGGGAGTCCCGTCTCCGGAGGTGGATGCCGTGGCTCTCGCTGCCTTCGTCCTGGGCGTTGACGCGGCAGAGGTGCGCCGGGCAATGGTGTTGGGGACGCCCACGACCGAGGCGTTCACCGAGAGGTATGCCGGGCTCGTCGCCGAGCGAGGTTCCCGAGTTCCGTTGCAGCACCTCACCGGCACCGCACACTTTCGGCGGCTCACGCTCTCGGTCGGCCCCGGGGTGTTCGTGCCACGACCCGAGACCGAGGTCACTGCGGGATTCGCGATCGAGGCAGCACGTGCCGCCGGACCCACCCCACGGGTCGTCGACCTGTGCACCGGGTCAGGTGCGATCGCGCTCGCTGTCAAGGACGAGGTGCCCGGGGCAGAGGTGTTTGCCGTGGAGGTCTCCGACCTCGCGCACGGCTGGGCGCTGGCGAACCGCGACCGGCTTGGCCTCGACGTCGACATCCGGCTGGGGGACGCGACCACGGCGTTCGCGGACCTCGAGGGGAGCGTCGACGTCGTCGTGAGCAACCCGCCCTACATCCCGCTCGGCGCGGTGCCGATCGACCCCGAGGTGCGCGACCACGACCCGGAGGTGGCGCTCTACGGCATGTCTGCAGACGGCTTGGCCGTACCCCGGGCCGTGGCGCAGCGGGCGGCGGACCTCGTGCGGCCCGGTGGGGTGCTCGTGATGGAGCACGCCGACAGCCAGGGGGAGAGCCTCCCGCGCGCCCTGCGTGACTCACGCCGCTGGCACGAGGTGGCAGACCACGCCGACCTCTCAGGGCGAGCGCGGGTCACCGTCGCACGCACCTGACGCGGTGGCGACGGGACGGCCGCTTCTCGACCGTGCCCGCCACCGTTGGGTGGTGAGACTGCTCAGCCTCGACCGAAGATGAAGAACACGAGGGCGATGATCAGCAGAATTCCGACGATGGTCCAGATGAGACCAGATCCACGCATGGGGTGAGACCTCTCGATTGGAGGGTAAGTCGCGGGCGGATACCCGCGACCCCACACCATAGGGGAGCGTGGCTCCGGTGAGCCGTCTGTGTGCGAGCCAATTGCGAGCCCTATTCTGGGCGCCATGAGCCCCGTCTTCGACTGCACCACCGAGCACGGTCGGGCCGACGCCATCCCCAAGGCCGCGCAGGGCGTGCGCGAGGGTCTCCTGGTCGTCCTGCCCACGGACACCCTCTACGGCATCGGGGCCGATGCGTTCTCCGCCGACGCGGTGCGCGACCTCCTCGAGGCCAAGGGCCGGGGAAGCAACATGCCGCCTCCCGTCCTGGTGCCCGACGCCCGCACGGTCGACGGCCTGGCGACCGAGGTCCCCGACTACGCGCGGGCGCTCATCGCCGCATTCTGGCCCGGCCCGTTGACCCTGGTGCTGCGCTCCCAGCCCTCGCTCGTGTGGGATCTGGGTGAGACCCGCGGCACGGTGGCGCTGCGGATGCCGGACGACCCGATCGCCCTGGCGTTGCTGCGCGAGGTCGGGCCGATGGCCGTGAGCAGCGCCAACCGCACCGGTCACCCGGCATCGCGCACGGTGCTCGATGCCGCGAGCCAGCTGGGGGCGAGCGTGGAGTTCTACCTCGACGGCGGCCCGGTCACCGGCGGCCTCGCGTCCACGATCGTCGACTGCACCCGCGAGGAGCCCGTCATCCTTCGGCGCGGCGCCCTCTCCGATGAGGACGTGCTGGCTGTCGTGGAGACCGCTCGGGCGCAGGCCCTAGAGTTGACGGGCGTCGAGCCCGATGCGCCACCACCTGCTGAGCCCGACGCGCCACCACCTGCTGAGCCCGACGTGACCCCGTCCACCGACTCCGATGTCACCCCGTCCACCGAGCAGCGAGAGAGCACGCAGACATGAGCGACACGTTCTACGGATCCGACTTCGACGCTCTCGAGGCCTTCGACCCCGACATCGCCGGCATCCTCCTCTCCGAGCTGGAACGACTGCGCGGCGGTCTGCAGCTCATCGCGAGCGAGAACCTCTCCAGCCCCGAGGTGCTCACCGCCTTGGGCTCGACCCTGTCGAACAAGTATGCCGAGGGCTATCCCGGTCGGCGCTACTACGGCGGGTGCAGCGAAGTGGACAAGGCCGAGTCGCTCGCCATCCAGCGGTGCACCGACCTGTTCGACGCCGACCACGCCAACGTCCAGCCGCACTCCGGGGCGAGCGCGAACCAGGCCGTCTACGGCGCATTCCTCAAGCCCGGCGAGAAGCTCCTCGCGATGAGCCTGCCGCACGGAGGGCACCTCACCCACGGCTCGAAGGTCTCCTTCAGCGGCAAGTGGTTCGACGCGGTGCACTACGGGGTCGACAAGGACAGCGAGGACATCGACTACGACCAGGTCGAGGCACTGGCTCGGGAACACCGCCCCAAGATCATCTGCGCCGGTGGATCGGCCATCCCCCGGCTCATCGACTTCGAGCGCTTCCGAGCGATCGCCGACGAGGTCGGGGCGATCTTCTGGGTCGACGCCGCGCACTTCATCGGCCTCGTGGCTGGCAAGGCGATCCCCAGCCCCGTGCCCTTTGCGGACGTCGTGTCGTTCACGACCCACAAGGTGCTGCGCGGCCCGCGCTCCGGTGCCATCGTCTGTCGCGCCGAGCACGCCTCTGCCATCGACAAGGCCGTCTTCCCGATGATGCAGGGCGGCCCACAGATGCACACGATCGCGGCGAACGCCGTGAACTTCAAGGAGTGCGCGACCCCGGAGTATGCCGCTTACACGCGTCAGGTCATCGCCAACGCCAAGGTCCTCGCTCAGACGCTGGGGGAGAACGGCATCCGGCCGACCACGGGTGGCACTGACACGCACCTCTCGCTGCACGACCTGCAGGGCGTGGGGGTCACCGGGGCCGAGGCCGAGGCGCGCTCCGACGCAGCCGGCATCACCTTGAACAAGAACACCATCCCCTTCGACCCGCAGAAGGCGAGCATCGCTTCCGGCATCCGGGTCGGCACCCCGTGCGTCACGACCCAGGGCATGGGTGAGGACGAGATGCGCACCATCGGGACGCTCATCGCCCGCGCCGTCGTCGAGGGTGACGCCGACCCGGAGCACGCGGTCTCCACGGAGGTCCGGGCCCAGGTGAGCGAGCTCGTCGCCCGCTTCCCGGCATACCCCCGGCCGGTCCGCAACGGCTGACCCGGCGCCCGTGACAGAGCCGAGGCCCGCAGGAGGCGGCCTGACGCCCTACCTGCGCCGACTCAACCGGCGGGGCTTTCGGCTCGTCATGCTCCTCGACGGGCTGGCCGTGCTCTTCCTCGCGGTCGGGAGCATGGTGTGGCGCTTCGGGGGGCCCGATGCGTGGCCCACCTACACCACCGGGGCCTACGCGCTCTCGTTCGCCGTCTCGACGCTGATCTTCCTCGCAAGCTTCTACTACGGAGGCCTGTACGAACGCGAGCCCCGACTGGGCGGAGGGGCGGTGTGGCCCAAGGCCGCACGGCTGGCCCTGGCCGCCGGGAGCTTCGTCGCGCTGCTGAACCTCGCCCTCACCGGCCTCGTCAAGCAGCGCGGCTCGATCACCCAGCGCGCGCTGCCGTTCCCGATCCCCAACCTGCTCTTCGTCATCGTCCTGGCGGGCATCGCGGTCGCGATCAACCGAGGCATCGTCCACCTGCTCCGCACTCGCCGAGAGGGCCCTCCGCGGGTGGTGATCGCGGGGGAGGAGGCCGACCTCGAGCTCGCCCGGCTGCACCTGCTCCAGACCAGCGCGCGAGACCTCGTCGTCGTCGCGGAGGTCGGTGACCCGATGGCGGTGGTGGACCGGGCGCACGAGACGGGGGCCACCGACGTCCTGCTCGTCACCGGCGCATGGCTCGAGGAGTGGTACCCGCGCACCATAGGGCGGCTCGACCAGGCCGGCGTCACGACGCTGTTGCGCGTCACGGGACGCGAGACGCTCTACGGCCTGGACCGCCTGCGTGAAGTGGGCGGGCTTCCGTTCGTGCTCCTGCTGCACCAGACCATGCCGACGTCCCAACGGCACTTCAAGCGGATGCTCGACCTCCTCCTCCTCCTCCTCACCCTTCCGGTCTGGGCCACGCTTCTCGGCCTCGTCTCGCTCTACCAGCTCGCCGTCGCGGGACGGCCGCTGCTCTACCAGCAGACCCGGGTCGGGGCGGGTGGGGAGACCTTCGAGATGCGCAAGTTCCGCTCGATGGCCGTCGACGCCGAGGGCGAGGGTGGGGCCCAGCTCGCCACGAAGGCGGACCCGCGGGTGATCCCAGCCTGCCGGTGGGTGCGGGCGACACGTGCGGACGAGCTGCCACAGATCCTCCACATCCTCACCGGCAAGATGTCGATCGTGGGGCCCCGGCCCGAGCGGCCGGAGCTCACCGCAGGCTTCGAGAACGAGATCGCGGGATACTCGCGGCGCCACGAGGTGCCCCCCGGGCTGACCGGGTTGGCCCAGATCCACGGCCGCTACCACACCGATGCGGAGTACAAGCTCGGCTACGACCTCCAGTACCTGGTCAACTGGTCGCCCGTGCTCGACCTCGAGATCATCGCGCGGACCGTCTGGGTGGTCCTCGCGCGCCGGGTCTGACCTGCGGCATTGCCCACGCGGTGACGCTTGTGATAACTTTCACAAGCACCTCCGGAGACCCTTCCGCCCCCACCTGAAGAGGCCGATCACCGATGACCGACCCCGACCCGCCACCCCCGGCGCACGCCGGCGCACCGTTCGCCGAGATGCTGCGTGGCGCGCTGGTGCCCTCCTCGGTCGCGGGTGCCGTGGCGGTCGTGGCGGTGGTCCTGTGGCGCGGTGGTGACGCCCTCGCGGGAGCCGTATTGGGGCTGGCCGTGGCCATCGCCTTCTTCGCCTCCGGGATGTTCCTGCTGAGCCGGCTCGTGCGCGACGCCAGCCCGCACGCGTTCTTCGCGGTCGCCATGACGGTCTACCTCGGCCAGGTCATCGGTCTGCTGCTCGTCATCATCGCGTTCAAGGACGCGTCCTGGGTCGACGGGATGGCGCTCGGCGTGGTCGTGCTCGTCGTGACGCTGGTCTGGCAGGTGTTCGCGTTCCGGTCCCTGCGACACAGCCGGATGCCGGTCTACGACCAACCCGCGGCAACGCCGAAGGGGCAGTCGTGAACGGGGTGTTTGGCGGCTGGTCAGGCGTCGCGAACACCATCGAGTGTCGGGTAGCGTACGTCGCGTTCCCCCGGGCGTCCTTCGCTGGCGCCTGCGTATCCCTTGAGGAAAGGCTGTGAGCCCCAGCATGGTTTCCGTGGACGTGCTCCAGGGCGCGCTCGTCGCGGCCGACGGCGGCGAGGGCTTCCAGGCCCCGAGCATCGGCGACTTCTGGTGGCCGATCTTCGGCAGCGACACGAGCAACTGGGCCTTCACCCGTCCCTCGTTCGTCATGATGGCCTCGGTCGTCATCATCGGCCTCTTCTTCGTCACCGTCGCCGGAAAGCTCTCCCTGGTGCCCACCAAGCGGCAGTGGTACGCCGAGCAGGCCTACGGGTTCGTGCGCAACACCATCGCGCGCGACATCATCGGGGCCAGGGACTTCCGGCCGTTCCTGCCGCTGCTCCTCACCCTCTTCACGATGATCCTGTTCAACAACGTCGCCGGCGTGGTGCCCTTCGTGCAGTTCCCGACGATGAGCCGCATCGCGTTCCCCATCGTGCTGACCCTGATCGTCTACGTCGTCTACCACGCGGTGGCGCTGAAGCGGAAGCACGGGGTGGTCGGCTACCTGAAGTCGCTGGTGCCCCCCGGGCTCCCGGGCTGGCTCAAGCCGATCATGTTCGTCATCGAGCTGCTGACCTACTTCGTCATCCGCCCGCTCACCCTTGCCCTTCGACTCTTCGGCAACATGCTCGCCGGGCACCTCATGCTCCTGGTCTTCATCCTCGGCGGGGAGTACCTCCTGCTGCACGGGAGCAACATCGGCATCCAGGCCTCTGGCATCGTCGGGATGGGCTTCGGCGTCGTCATGACCTTCTTCGAGCTCCTGGTGCAGTTCCTCCAGGCGTTCATCTTCACCCTGCTCGCGGCGCTCTACATCGGTGACGCCGTGAGCGAGGAGCACTGACCCGGACCTCGGTCCGCCCCCCGACCAGAGCACCGACCCTCCAGACGCCAGGACCCACCCGGCGCCCTCGAAAGGAAAACCGCAATGACCGGCAACATCACCTTCCTCGGCTACGGTCTCGCCGCCATCGGCCCCGGTATCGGCATCGGCCTGATCTTCGCCGCCTACATCAACGGCGTCGCCCGCCAGCCCGAGGCTCGCGGCATGCTCCAGACCATCGCCTTCACCGGCATGGCGCTCACCGAGGCGCTCGCCATCCTCGGTCTGGTCTTCGTCTTCGTGTTCAACACCAACTGACCAGTCCGTCCGGCTTCTCCCAGATCGACAGATAAGGAAGCGACGTGGTTCTCGCATCCGTTCCCACCGCCGAAGGTGTGGGGTGGCCAGAAGCGCTCCCGCTGCTGCCGCACCCCGCCGAGCTCATCATCGCGATCATCGCCTTCGCGATCCTCTACTGGATCTTCGCGAAGATGGTCGTCCCCAAGATGGAGGCGATGTACGAGGAGCGGGCCGCAGCCATCGAGGGCGGCATGGCCCAGGCCGAGGAGGCCCAGGCCGAGGCCCGGGCCGCGCTGGAGAAGTACAACGCCCAGCTCTCCGAGGCTCGTACCGAAGCCAACGAGATCCGCGAGTCCGCCCGTGAGCAGGGTGCGTCGATCGTGACCGAGATGCGCGGGCAGGCCCAGACCGAGGCGGCTCGGATCACCGAGTCCGCCAAGCGCCAGGTCGAGGCCGAGCGCCAGCAGGCCGTGGTCTCCCTCCGCCAGGAGGTGGGTGCTCTCTCGACCACCCTCGCGAGCAAGATCGTCGGGGAGTCCCTCGAGGACGAGGTGCGCCAGAACGGCATCGTGGACCGCTTCCTCGCCGAGCTCGAAGCCGGCGACGTCACACCCGAGAAGGTCGGCACGGCCGGGCAGGACGCCTGATGCGTGGCTCGTCACGGGCAGCGGCCCGAGCGGCGGAGGAGGCTCTCGACACCTCCCTGCAGGGTGGCGCGGACGCCACCACGCAGGCCGAGGAGCTCTTCGCCGTGACGGCTGTGGTCGACGGCAGCGCGTCGCTGCGGCGCGCCCTCGCGGACCCCTCGCGCGAGGCCGCGGACAAGGGAGCCCTTGCCACGAGCGTCTTCGGTGGCAAGGTCAGCGCGAGCGCAGCCGATCTCGTGGCCGCTGTGGCGCAGCAGCGCTGGGCCGACGAGCGCGACCTCACCGACACCATCGAGAGCCTGGCCGTGCAGTCCCTGCTCGCGAGCGCTGAGTCCCGGGGTCGGATCGACCGGGTCGAGGACGAGCTCTTCCGGTTCGAGCGGATCGTCGCCGGGGATGCCGGGCTGCGGGACGCCCTGTCCAGCCGGAACAGCGACGGACCGGGCAAGGCTGCCTTGGTGCACGAGCTGCTGGAGGGCAAGGCAGCGCCGGAGACCGCGCGTCTGGCCGAGCAGGCGGTGCGCAGCCCACGCGGGCGACGGCTGGACCGCGTTCTCGAGTCCTACCTCCAGCTCGCGGCGCGCCGCCGGGAGCAGCTCACCGCCCTCGTCACCGTTGCCTCTGCTCTCAGCGAGCAGCAGCAGGCACGGCTGCGGACCGCCCTGGAGAGCCACTACGGCAAGGCCGTCGTGATCCAGGAGGTCCACGACCCCGTCGTCCTGGGCGGCATCCGGGTGCAGGTCGGCGACGACGTCGTCGACGGCACCGTGCTGAGGCGTCTCGAGGAGGCGCGCCGGCACGTCACCGGCGGCTGACCGCCGCCCCGCACCACCCCTGCACTCAGACAGCGCCACACCCACCAGAACTTCGGCCCACATGGGGCCGGTGACCGAGGAGAAGATCAGATCATGACGGAGCTCTCGATCCGTCCGGAGGAGATCCGGGACGCCCTGGACAGCTACGTCCGGTCCTACGAGCCGGGCGTCGCTGCACGCGAAGAGGTCGGCCGCGTCACTGACGCCGGTGACGGCATCGCCCACGTCGAGGGCCTGCCCTCGGCCATGACCAACGAGCTGTTGCAGTTCGAGGACGGCACGCTCGGCCTGGCGCTCAACCTCGACGTGCACCAGATCGGTGTCGTCATCCTGGGTGACTTCTCCAGGATCGAGGAGGGTCAGGAGGTCAAGCGCACGGGCGAGGTGCTCTCGGTCCCCGTCGGCGACAACTTCCTCGGCCGCGTGGTCGACCCGCTCGGCACGCCCATCGACGGCCTCGGTGACATCCAGACCGACGAGCGTCGCGCCCTGGAGCTGCAGGCTCCCACCGTGGTGCAGCGCAAGTCCGTGCACGAGCCGATGCAGACCGGCCTGAAGGCCGTCGACGCGATGACCCCGATCGGTCGCGGGCAGCGCCAGCTCATCATCGGTGACCGCCAGACGGGCAAGACCACGGTCGCCGTCGACACGATCATCAACCAGAAGGAGTTCTGGGAGACGGGCGACCCGGACAAGCAGGTGCGCTGCATCTACGTCGGCATCGGCCAGAAGGGCTCGACGATCGCCGCGGTCAAGGGCACCCTCGAGGATGCCGGCGCTATGGAGTACACGACCATCGTCGCGGCGCCCGCCTCGGACTCCGCAGGCTTCAAGTACCTCGCGCCCTACACCGGCTCGGCCATCGGCCAGCACTGGATGTACCAGGGCAAGCACGTCCTCATCGTCTTCGACGACCTGTCCAAGCAGGCCGAGGCCTACCGCGCCGTCTCGCTCCTCCTGCGGCGCCCGCCGGGCCGCGAGGCCTACCCCGGTGACGTGTTCTACCTGCACAGCCGGCTCCTCGAGCGCTGCGCCAAGCTGTCGGACGACCTCGGCCACGGGTCGATGACCGGGCTGCCGATCGTGGAGACCAAGGCCGGCGACGTCTCGGCCTTCATCCCGACCAACGTCATCTCCATCACGGACGGCCAGATCTACCTCCAGTCCGACCTCTTCAACGCCAACGTGCGCCCCGCGATCGACGTGGGCATCTCGGTGTCCCGAGTCGGTGGCGCCGCGCAGATCAAGGCGATGAAGTCGGTGTCCGGCCGGCTCAAGCTCGACCTCGCGCAGTACCGCGCCCTGGAGGCGTTCGCGATGTTCGCCTCCGACCTGGACCCGGCCAGCCGGGCCCAGCTCGCCAAGGGCGCTCGCCTGGTCGAGCTGCTCAAGCAGCCGGCGGCCTCGCCGTTCCCCGTCGAGGAGCAGGTCGTCTCGATCTGGCTCGGTACCACCGGCAAGTTGGACGACGTCGCGGTCGAGGACGTCCGCCGTTTCGAGGGCGACTTCCTGGACCACCTGCGCCGCACCAAGGGCGAGCTGCTCGACGCGATCCGCGAGACGGGCAAGTTCGAGGAGGAGACCGAGCAGGCCCTCGAGGCCGAGGTCGCGACCTTCAAGGGCAAGTCCTGGCAGGGCACCGGCGCCGACGGCCTCGTCGCCGGCAACGAGAGCGAGGACGACGCGGCCGAGAGGGCGCTGGAGTCCGAGCAGGAGCAGATCGTCAGGCAGAAGCGCTGACCGGATGCCGGGTGCGCGCCA
>JBDTDY010000052.1:0-15876 GCA_039922835.1 Ornithinibacter sp. | reverse complement strand
CAACGAACCCGGGGTGCCGGGAATCGTCCACTTCTGGGGGCCCTACCCTTATCGCTCGGCGTTCCACGCCAGCACCGAGGCGAAGGAGTGCGAGCGAGCCCTGCAGCACCTGCGCGACACGATCATGGTCGAGGGGCCCTCGACCATCGCAGCACTCATCCTCGAGACGGTGGTCGGCACCAACGGCATCCTCGTCCCCCCGGAGGGCTACCTCGCGGGAGTCCGGCAGATCTGCGACGAGCACGGGATCGTGTGGATCGCGGACGAGGTGATGGCCGGCTTCGGGCGCTGCGGTGAGTGGTTCGCGGTCGACCACTGGGGAGTCACCCCCGACCTGATCTGTTTCGCGAAGGGCGTCAACTCCGGCTACGTCCCCCTCGGCGGGGTCGTCATCTCGGAGGCGATCGCCGCAACGTTCGAGGAGCGGGTCTTCCCCGGAGGGCTCACCTACTCCGGCCACCCGCTGGCGTGCGCGTCCGCGGTCGCGTCGATCGAGATCATCAAGGACGAGGGGATCCTGGAGAACGTCCGCAAGGTCGCCGACACGGTCATCGCCCCCCGCCTCGCTGAGATCGCGCAGAAGCACCCCAGCGTCGGGGAGGTGCGCGGGCTCGGCTACTTCTGGGCGCTGGAGCTGGTGCGCGACCCGCAGACCCGAGAGCCCCTGGTGCCCTACAACGCCACCGGTGCCGCTGCCGCCCCGATGGCCGAGTTCATGGCTGCGTGCAAGGCGCAAGGGCTCTGGCCGTTCGTGCACTTCAACCGCACGCACGTCGTGCCGCCCTGCACGACCACTGCCGAGGAGATGAACGAAGGACTCGACATCCTCGACGCCGCACTCGAGGTCGCTGACCGGTTCGTGGGCTGATGGACCTCGCGGACGACGCCGTCAAGGTCCGGCGCCTCGTCACGCGGGGTGTGGGTGCCGTGATCGCCCGCCGCGCGGTCCGCGCCGAGCTCGCGGCGCGCCCTCCGGTCGCCGACGGGACGGTGCAGGTGGCGATCTACTTCCCGGACGCAATGGCGAACCTCTACCAGATCGACCAGTGGTTCGAGCCGCTGCGCCGACTCCACGAGACGCACCCCGTCACGGTGCTCTGCCGCAACTGGGAGACCACCCGGGCGCTGCTTCGGGACTGCCCGGTGCCGGTCCACCACGCCGCAACGATCGAGGAGGTGGAGCGCTTCATCGATCGACAGCCGGTCCGCATCATGCTCTACGTGAACCAGAACCAACAGAACTTCCCCGCGATGCGCTTCGCCGACCCCGCGCACGTCTTCATCTGTCACGGCGAGTCCGACAAGGACTACATGTCGAGCAACCAGCTGAAGGCGTACGACAGGGTGTTCATCGCCGGAACCGCCGCTCGCGAGCGCATCCTGCGCAAGCTCATCGGTTTCGACGAGAGTCGACTCGTCGAGGTCGGCCGGCCTCAGGTCGACGTCCACCAGCGCGGGCCGGCTCTGCCGGACGACTCCCGCACCGTCGTGCTCTACGCCCCCACCACCGAGGGTGACGTGCCGAGCATGCGCTACTCCTCCGCAGCCGGACATGGTGTGGCAGTGGTTCGCTCACTCACGGCGACAGGGAGGCACCGGGTGATCTACCGCCCGCACCCGCGTCTGGGGCTGACGGTGTCGGCCTACGCCCACGCGCACCGGGAGATCCTTCGCGTCCTCGATGAGGCCAACCGCGCCGATCCGTCGGCTCGCCACGTGGCCGACACGTCTGGGCCGTTCGGCTGGCACATCGATGCCGCAGACGTCTGCATCGCCGACATCTCAGCAGTGGCCTACGACTGGCTGGCCACGGCGAAGCCACTCGTGGTCACCATGCCCACCGAGCCTCGGGCCCAGCTGCCGGAGTCCGGGCTGGTGCGAGAGCTCGAGCTGTTCGATGCCGCCGATGCCCACCGGGCGGCAGCGATCGTCGATGCCGCGGCATCCCACCCGGACGAGACGCACGCGGCGCTGGTGCGGCGCTACTTCGGCGACACCACTTCGGGCGCGAGCATGCAGCGGTTCCTCGACGCGTGCGCAGTCGTGGTGACCGAGCGCGAGGCAGCCCTCGCGTTGCGGGAGCGCACGAACGCCGCGGACCCGCTGCCTGATCCAGCGACCTGACGGGGCGGGGTCAGGGCCTGGTCGGCAGCGTGACTCCACACGCTTTGGCTGCGGCCTGCCTGTCGGCCCGTAGCTGCTGGCGCTGCTCGGTGTCCAGCGGGCCCCAGGGCCGGGTGAGTGGCGCGTCCCGGAGGCACTGCTTCTGGCCGTCGGTGAGGCTGGCTCGGAACTCTCTCGCCCTGGCGCCCGGAAGCACGACCACACACGTGGTTGCAGCGGCGGTCACCTTCTCCCGCAATGCCTTCCGTTCGGCATCGCCCAGCCGACCCACCGGCCGCCGGATGTCGGCGTCCTCGAGGCAGGTCCGCTGCTCGTCGCTCAGGTCCTTCCACCACGTCCGGATGCCGTGCTGCCGCACCTGCAGCATGCCGTCAGCGAGCGCAGCATTCACCGGCGTCGGGGACGGGGCCGTGGTGACCGCGCCGACGGCAGCCAGGGCCGCGGGCCCGGCGCTGGCGCTCGTGGCGACCACACCGGTGGTCACGGCGACGGACGCGAGGGTGAGCGCGAGGAGTGAGGTGCGGATGCGGTTCATGGTGGCTCCTTGGATGGGCCCGAGACTGCGGGCCCGTGGTTCGCGAGGTGAACCAACCGGTCGGATGGTTCGCCCCTGACGCTCCGGCCCGCGCTTCAAGACCGCCGCGGTGTCACCTCGTGATCGGCTGGAGGCGCAGGAAGTCCCAAGCACCTTCTGGCACGGTGGCCCCATGCCCTCATCGGTGCTCGTCGTCGACGACGAGGAGAACATCGCCTACCTCGTGGCCTCCGCGCTGCGCCTCGCCGGTCTCGAGGTCACCACAGCCTCCACCGGCGCACAGGCACTCGACGCCTGCACCACGGCATACGACGTCATCGTCCTCGACGTGATGCTCCCCGACCTCGACGGGTTCGAGGTGTTGAAACGGCTGCGACAGCGCGGCATCACGACACCCGTGCTCTTTCTCACCGCGCGCTCCGACACCGCTGACCGGGTGCGTGGCCTCACCGCCGGTGGCGACGACTACATCGTCAAGCCCTTCGCCCTCGAGGAGTTGGTGGCCCGGGTGCAGGTCGCGCTCCGCCGGCGAGGATCCGACCCGACGCCGGCGGGCCGCCACCAGGTGCACGACCTGGTGCTCGACGAGGACCAGCACCGGGTGTGGCGCGGCACCGACGAGGTGCACCTCACGGCGACCGAGTTCACCCTGCTCCGCTGCCTGCTCGTCAACACGGGCATCGTCGTGACCCGCGCCCAGATCCTCGACCACGTGTGGCAGTACGACTTCGCCGGGGAGAGCGCCATCATCGAGTCGTTCGTGTCGACGCTGCGCAAGAAGGTCGACACCACCGAGCCCAAGCTCATCCACACCGTGCGCGGCGTCGGCTACACGGTCCGGGCGCCCGGATGACGCTCCGCCGCAGGCTGCTCCTCGCCACGAGCGCCCTGGCAGTGGTGCTCCTCGTCGCCGGTGCGGCGGTGCTGCTGGTGCAGCGGGCCTTCCTCCTCGACCGGCTCGACGCCCAGCTCGAAGCCCTGACGAGCAACCCCCGAGCCCTCGTCCTCGCATCCCAGCGCGCTCCCGGCGGAGGTCTCTCGGCCGGGCTCGGTGACGTCTACGTCGGTCGGATGGGTGATGACGGCCGGCTGGTCACGCTGCTCACCCCGACCACCGACCCGACACTCGTGCCGGACATCGCCCCGGGGGAGAGCATCATGTTCCCGACCGGTCGCTCCACCACGTCAGGTGACGCCGCCCGGGTGCGCGTCGTCACCGCGCCACTGCCGAACGGCCGGGCCTCGGCCGTCATCGCACTCCCCACGACCGCACTCGACGCTGCCACCAGGAGCCTCGCCCTCACCCTGGGCCTGGTGGGCCTGGTCACCGCCGCGGCACTCGGCCTGCTCCTGTGGTGGGTCGACCGGCTCGGCCTGCGCCCCATCGCCCAGATGACTGCGGCGGCAGACGCCATCAGCGCGGGCGACACCGGCCGGCGAGTCCCGCCGGGGCCGCCGGGCACCGAGGCCGCACGGCTGGGGGAGGCCTTCAACGCCATGCTCGACACGACCACCCGCGCCCACGAGCAGATGCGACGCTTCGTCGCCGACGCCTCCCACGAGCTGCGCACGCCGCTCACGACACTGCAGGGGTATGCCGCGCTGCACACCTCGGAGCGGGCGACCGGGCCCCGCGACGAGGCGGACGTCGACGACGCGATGCGCCGCATCGGGGAGGAGTCGGCCCGCATGAGGCGCCTCGTCGACGGCCTGTTCGACCTCGCCGACCTCGACGAACCCGCGCGGCTGAGCAGGGCACCCGTCGACCTCGCACTCCTGCTCCGCGACGCGGCAGCCGACCTGCGCGTCGCGGCACCGGGGCGCACTGTCACGCTGGAGGGACCGGACCACCTTCTCGCCCCGGGCGACCGCGACCGGCTGAGCCAAGCCGTCGTCGGCCTCACGTCGAATGCGGTGCGGCACACCCCGCCCGGCGCCGCAGTGCACCTTCGCCTCGTGGAGGAACCCGGGCTGGTGCGCGTCGAGGTCGCCGATGACGGACCCGGCATTCCCGCCGGGCACCTGCCACACGTCTTCGACCGGTTCTACCGGGTGGACCCCGGCCGCTCCTCCGGACGGGGCGGGTCCGGGCTCGGACTCGCCATCGTCGCGGCGATCGCCCACGCCCACGGCGGCTCGGTGGTGGTGCGATCGGAACCGGGTCGCGGCACGGCATTCGTGCTGAGCCTGCCCCGGTGACACGCCGCCGCGAGCCTCGCCCGTGACACGAGGCACCGGGTGTGGTGTGGTGGGGGCGTCCAGATCGGGGGGAACCGGCACCTCGACGTCCGGGGAGGCCTGTCATGTCCGAGCTCGAGTTCGTGCACCTCGAGAAGTCCTATGGCACGCTGCGCGCCCTGCGCGACACGACCTTCTCGGTGCGCTCCGGGGAGATCTTCGGGTTCGTCGGGTCCAACGGTGCCGGCAAGACCACGACGATGCGGATCGCCCTCGGCGTGCTCGCCCCCGACGGGGGCGAGGTGCGGTGGGAGGGCCAGCCCCTCGACTTCGCCGCGCGGCGCAGGATCGGGTACATGCCCGAGGAACGGGGCCTGTACCCCCGGATGAAGGTCGCCCGACAGCTCGCCTACCTCGCGCGACTGCACGGCATGGACGCCGCGGATGCCGGGCGAGCGGCAGAGCGTTGGACCGAGGTGCTCGGCGTCGCCGAACGACGTGATGACGAGGTGCAGAAGCTCTCCCTCGGCAACCAGCAGCGGGTCCAGCTCGCGGCTGCCCTGGTGCACGACCCCGACATCCTCATCCTCGACGAGCCCTTCTCCGGCCTGGACCCTGGTGCCGTGGACGTGATGAGCGGGGTGCTGCGCGAGCGCGCGGAGGCCGGGGTGCCGGTGATCTTCTCCTCCCACCAGCTCGACCTCGTCGAGCGCCTCTGCGACACCGTGGGCATCATCAAGGAGGGTTCCATGGTGGCCGTGGGGTCCATCGGTGCGCTGCGAACCCTCGAGAAGCCGAGGTGGCGCATCGAGGGCCCGCCCGGGTCGCTGGGGTGGCCGAGGCAGCTGGCCGGGGTGGAGGTCGTCAGCACCGACGGCGACACCACGGTGCTCGAGGTACAGCGGGCGCGCACAGACGTCGAGCAGGAGATCCTGCGGGCGGCGCTGGGCGCCGGGCCGGTGCGCTACTTCGGTGAGGTGCACCCACACCTCATCGACCTCTACCGCCACGCCGTGAGCGAGCCGGCGCAGGGCGAGGACTCCGAGCCCGCCCAAGCCGCCGAGCCCCCCGGGCAGGATCACACCGCGGTGGGCGTCGAGACTGCGGGGGAGGTCGTGCGATGACCTCCTCAGAGGCCATCCGCCTGGTCGCCGGGCGCGAGATCTCCACCCGCACGCGGTCGCGCGGCTGGTTGCTCACCACGGGCCTGCTGCTTCTCGCGGTCATCGCCGGCGGGGTCGTGCTGAACTTCGCGCTCGGCACCTCCTCCGCGACGCGGATCGCGGTGACGCCGCAGACCACGGCACTGTCCGCTCCCTTGACCGCGGTGGCCGACGCCTCCGCGATCGACACGGAGACGGTGCCGGTCGCCGACGACGCCTCGGCGGAAGCAGCGGTGCGCGAGGAGTCGGTCGACGCCGCCATCACCGGCACCGCGAGTGACTTCACCGTGCTCGTGCGCAGTGAGGTCGACCCCGCTCTGCGCTCTGCCCTCGCCCTGCTCCAGCAGCAGGTGGCCCTGGCGGGAGCCGTCACCGAACTGGGCGGAGACCCCCGGGTGGTCGGGCAGCAGCTGGCGTCACGAACCCTGCAGGTCCGCGCGCTCGACCCGCCACCCACGCGCGACGGTGCCCAGATCGTCGCGGGTTACGTCGCCGGCATCCTGCTCTTCCTCGCTCTCCAGATCGCCGCGCAGCAGGTGGCCCAGGGTGTGGTGGAGGAGAAGTCCAGCCGCGTGGTCGAGCTGTTGCTGAGCACGATCCGCCCCTGGCAGCTCATGGCCGGCAAGGTCATCGGCATCGGGGTGGTCGGCCTGCTCCAGGTCGCTGCCGTCGTCGCGGGGGCAGCGGGCACGGCGCTGGCGCTCGGACTCGTGGAGACCAGCAGCATCGACCTCGGCGCGACGGTGCTGTGGTCGCTGATCTTCTTCGTCGTCGGCTTCCTGATGTATTCGCTGGCCCTGGCCGCGCTGGCCTCGCTCGTGTCGCGCCAGGAGGACGTCGCCTCGGTCACCGCCCCGGTGATGATGCTGATGATCATCCCGTACGTCATCGCGATCAGCATCGCCCCGTGGGACCCCAACAACACCATCGTCGCGGTGCTGAGCTACATCCCGTTCGCCTCTCCGCTCGTCATGCCGATCCGCATCGCGCTGGGCGTGGTCGAGACCTGGCAGGTCCTCGTCTCCCTCGCCCTCTCGGTGGCGCTGGTCCCCGGCCTGGTGTGGGTCGCCGCACGCATCTACGAGGGCGCGGTGATGCGCACCGGCGCCCGCGTGCGCTTCCGGGACGCCCTCACCCGCTCCTGACCCCCGACCCTGTGGATGGCCGGTCCCGGATGTCGGCCGCACGGCATACGGTAGGTCGGTCAATGTGCCGGTGTCGGCACCGGTGCGGTCCGTCGGGAGGTGAGTGGTGCGCGTCTTCGCGGTGGAGCGACTCGCCGACCTCACCAACCGTGACCTCGACGAGGTCTGCGGCACGGTCACGGTCGCCCGCGGCCTCGCCTACGCCAAGCAGGGGCGGGTGGTGGACCTCGAGCTCGGCGACGAGGGCACCGACGCGCTCGGCTGGGTCGGCGGCAGCGCCGGCCAGACCTATCGCACCGAGGTGTCGCTGCGACCGGTGACCGGATCGACCGCGGGCCGGATGCCGTTGCACCGCTGGCACAGCCAGTGCACCTGCCCGATGGTCAGCGACTGCAAGCATGCGGTCGCGGTGGCCGCCACCGTGCGAGACCGAGCACCCGTGCGTGACCGGGTCGGTGGGACCGGGACGGGACGGGCCCGCAGCACCCCCACGGCCGAGCCACCACCGCCCACCTGGGAGCGCGCCCTCGGCGGACTGCTCGACGACGGCGGTGAGGCGGCCGAGCACACGCCGGTGGCGCTGCTCATCGATGCCTCCCGCCCGGCCCCCGGTCGAGCGAGCCACCCGCGCGAGCAGCTGCGCATCAGGCCGGTCGTGCCGGGGGTTCGCGGGGGGTGGATCCGCACCGGGGTCTCCTGGGAGACCTTTGCCGGCGGCTACTACGGCCTCGGGCGGGTGACCTTCTCCGACGACCAGCGCGACGCCCTCACCGCGCTGGCCGACGCCCACCGCCGCTCGGTGCGTGCCTACGGCTACGGCCGGATGCCGGACGCGATCCTCCTGGACCACCTCGGGCCCGGCTGGGTGGGGTTGATCCGGGCCGCGGACCGCGCAGGGGTGCGGCTGCTGACCGACATGAAGGACGGTGGTGAGGTCGCCTTCGCACCCGACCCTGCCGAGCTCGTCGTCGACGTGGTGCGCACCGCTGACGGCGCCGAACTGCATCCCCGCCTGGACCTGCCCGGGGGTTCCGGGTCCGACACCAGGCTCGTCGGCACGCCAGCGACGGGGTTCTGGCTGCGCGACGGCGCCACCCTCGTGCTCGGAGCACTGGCCGAGCCGCTCGACACGACCCGCCAACGGCTCCTGGACCTCGGGGTGATCGAGGTGCCCGAGGCCGACTGGGCCCGCTTCACCGTGACGCACCTGCCGGGCCTGCGGCGCAAGGCCAGGGTGCGCAGTCTCTCCCCCGACCTGGACCTGCCCGACACCGTGCCACCGCGCCTCGCGCTCACCGTGACCTTCGAGGAGGGGCACCGCGCACACCTGGTGTGGGGCTTTCGCTACGGGGCGGTCGGCGGCGGGGTGCTCGTGCCGCTGTCCGCGGAGGAGCACGACCCGATGCGCGACCGCCACGCCGAGCGGTCCCTGGTCGAGGACCTCCTCGCCGTGCCCGACGTGGCGGAGTTCGAGCCGCTGTGGCAGGTCGTGGCCAAGGTGCGCCGGTTGGTGCCCGAGCGGCGGCTGCACGGTTTCACCACGGTGTCCTTCGCCGAGCTGCTGCCGGTGCTGGAGGAGCACCCCGGGCTCGAGCTGAGCACGGTGGGCGAGCCCGCTGCCTACAGCGAAGCGGTCGAGGCCCCGCTCATCTCGGTGTCGACCTCCGACGCCGGGGGTGGGGTGACCGACTGGTTCGACCTCGGCATATCGGTCACGGTCGGTGAGGAGGAGGTGCCTCTCGCCCCACTCATCGAGGCGCTGGCGCGCGGGCACGAGCGGCTCATCCTCGAGAGCGGCACCTGGTTCTCCCTGGACCGCCCCGAGCTCGAGGCGCTGCGCGCGCTGGTCGAGGAGGCCCGTTCACTGCAGGACAAACCGACCGACCCGCTGCGCATCTCGGTCGTGCACGCCGGCCTGTGGGAGGAGCTCGCCGCCCTGGGCGTCGTCGAGCAGCAGAGCGAACGCTGGGCCCGGTCCGTGGGGGCCCTGCTCGACCTCGACTCGATCGAGCCGGCCGAGGTGCCCGCTGGCCTCGACGCCACACTGCGGCCCTACCAGGTCGACGGGTTCCGCTGGCTCTCACTGCTGTGGGACACCGGCCTCGGTGGGGTGCTCGCCGACGACATGGGTCTGGGCAAGACGATGCAGATGTTGGCGATGGTGCTGCGGGCACACGAGCGCGGCGAGCTCGACGACCCGGTGCTCGTGGTGGCGCCCACCTCGGTGCTCTCGACCTGGGCCGGGGAGGCCGCCCGGTTCGCGCCGGGGCTGAAGGTGGTCGTCGTCGACCGCACGCGCGGCAAGGCGAAGATGAGCCTGCAGGACACGGTCGCCGGGGCCCAGCTCGTCATCACCTCGTATGCGGTGGCGCGCATCGACGAGGTGGAGTTCCGCTCGCGCAGCTGGGGAGCCGTCGTCCTCGACGAGGCGCAGTTCGTGAAGAACCACCAGGCCAAGACCTACCAGGCGGTGCGGCGACTGTCGGCGCGGGCGAAGTTCGCGATCACCGGCACGCCGCTGGAGAACTCGCTGATGGACCTCTGGTCGCTGCTCTCGATCGTGGCGCCCGGGCTGCACCCGAGACCGGCGCACTTCAAGGAGCAGTGGGCCAAGCCGATCGAGAACGACGGCAACACCGAGCTGCTCGCCTCGCTGCGGCGCCGGATCCGCCCACTGATGCTGCGCCGCACCAAGGAAGCGGTCGCGACCGAGCTGCCCCCGAAGATGGAACAGGTGCTCTCGGTCGCCCTGCACCCCCGGCACCGCGCCATCTACGACCGGCACCTCCAGCGCGAGCGGCAGCGACTGTTGGGGCTCATCGACGACGTCGACGGCAACCGCATCGCCATCCTGCGGGCCCTCACCGTGCTGCGACAGATGTCGCTCGACCCGTCACTGGTGGACCAGGAGTATGCCGGGCTGGCGTCGTCGGCGAAGATCGACGCCCTGGTGGAGCAGGTGAGCGAGCTCGCCCAGGAGGGGCACCGCGCACTGGTGTTCTCGCAGTTCACGGGCTTCCTCGCACTGGTGCGCGCGCGACTCGAGGCCGAGGGCATTGCCTACGAATACCTCGACGGGCGCACCCGCAACCGCGCCGAGCGGATCGCTGCGTTCCGTGAGGGCGAAGCGCCGGTGTTCCTCATCTCGCTCAAGGCCGGTGGGTTCGGTTTGACGCTCACCGAGGCCGACTACGTCTTCGTGCTCGACCCGTGGTGGAACCCCGCTGCCGAATCCCAGGCCATCGACCGCACGCACCGGATCGGGCAGACCCGGCCGGTCAACGTCTACCGGCTGGTTTCGCGCGACACCATCGAGGAGAAGGTCGTCGCCCTCCAGGAGCGCAAGCGCGACCTCTTCGCCCGGGTCGTCGACGACGGAGCCGCGCTCTCGAGCGCCATGACCGCAGACGACCTGCGCGAGCTCCTGCGCACCTGAGCACGTGTCCGGCCCCACCGACGCCCAACGCCGCCGGCGTGGCACAGTGGCGCGATGGACCAGGTCGAGCTCCACTCCGTCGGTGAGGTCGCGGCCCGCGTCGGCGTGACCCCTTCGACCGTGCGGATGTGGGGCCAGCGCTACGGCCTGGATGCCTCCGGTCGGTCGGCGGGAGGTCACCGTCGGTTCACTCCCGCGGACGTCGACGTGCTTGAACGGTTCCACCAGGCAGTGGTCTCGGGGGAGAGCCCGATGGCGGCGGCGGCCGCGCTGACCGGGTCGCCGACGAGCGCGGCCACCGGCGGAGGGCCGGGCGGTGCTGTCCTCGCGGTGCCCGGGGCCGGGCGCCAGGCCCGCGGACTGGCTCGCGCAGCGTCCCGCCTCGATGAGATGGCCGTCGAGGACGGCGTGCTCGAGTCGCTGCGCGAGCAGGGCACCGTCGCGGTCTGGGACGAGGTGGTCCGTCCCCTCCTCGTGGCGGCAGGGGAGCGGTGGCAACGGACGGGGACCGGTATCGAGATCGAGCACCTGTTGACCCAAGCGATCAGCACGGCCTTCATCCGCTACCTCTCCGAACTTCCAGAACTTCCACGAGATCGACCAGTCCTCCTCGCTGGTGGACCTCATGAAGAACACATCCTCGCGCTCTACGCCGTGCGAGCCCGGCTCGCAGAGGATGGCATCCCCGCCCGGCTCCTCGGGCCCCGCACGCCGATGCATGCCCTTGCGGCTGCCGCCCAGCGAACAAAGTCGCCGGGGGTGCTGGTGTGGATGAGTATCGAAGATGCTGTCGCAGAACGGGATCTGAGCCTCGTCAGAAATTCCCATCGCCGGTTGAAGCTGTTCGTCGGGGGAGCGGGATGGACTCATCCACCCCACAGCGACGTCGTGGTGACCGGGAGCCTCGACGATGCTGGCGCCCAGCTCGGGAATGCCTGGAGGGCTCGGCCGCACGCCGGGGCTGTCTAAGCCTTGGGGTCGGAAGTTGCACAAGTCTTGGCTCATTGAATTTTTCGGCGTAGCGTCACGCGCACCCCGCCAGTCGTGGTGGGCGTCCATCCGCGGCAGCCTGTCGCAAGCTCCGGGAGCGCCAATGATTCCCTCCGTATCCGGGACCGACATCCCGGTACTGACCTCCGGTCAGTACTCCACGGTCTACAACCTCTTCTCACTCGTCATTGCCTCGATGTTGTTCACCGCCCTCTTCCTGCTGCTGTCCCAGGGTCGGGTGGCTCCGCGCTACCGCACCGCGCTCGTCGTCTCGGCGACGGTGTGCGGCATCGCGACCTACCACTACTTCCGCATCTTCGAGAACTTCCAGGAGAGCTACCCGGCCGGCGCCACGGTGGGCGCCGACCACCTCCTCAGCAACATCGCGTTCAACGAGGCCTACCGCTACGTCGACTGGCTGCTGACCGTGCCCCTGCTGCTGGTGGAGACCATCGCCGTGATGGCACTCGCCCGCTCGGCGTCGCGAGCCCTGCTCTGGAAACTCGTTCCGGCATCCGCGCTGATGATCCTGCTCGGCTACCCGGGCGAGATCGCGACGGACATGGGCGTGCGCGCTCTGTGGGGCGGGCTGTCGACCATCCCGTTCCTCTACCTGCTCTACGTGCTCTTCGTCGAGCTGTCCAAGTCGGTGGACCGCCAGCCGATCCAGGTGCAGAACAGCATCAAGCGCCTGCGCATCTCGCTGCTCGCCCTGTGGGGCGTCTACCCGATCGTCTACCTCTTCCCGATCATCGGCGGAGACTTCTTCGGTGGACCCAGCGGCTTCGTCCTGCGGCAGGCGGGGTACAGCATCGCTGACATCCTCGCCAAGGCGGCCTACGGACTGGTCATCTACAAGATCGCGCGCATCAAGAGCGGCCTCGAGGACAGCCAGTACTCCGAGGACGAGATCGCACCCGAGGACGAGGTCGCACCCGGGGCGGCATCCGGGCCCGCCAGCCTCCGTGCGACGGCGGCGTCGAGGGCCTGACGCCCTGAACATGTCACTGCTCCGCAGCACCCCCGTCCCGCAGCAGGGACGGGGGTGCGCACCGCCGGTTGCACTGCGCGACGTCCAGGTCTTCACCCTGCTGCCGATCGCCTCTGCCACCCTTCTCCTTGTCGTGAGCATCGCTGCGCCTGCCGCTGCCACCGCGATCGCTCTCCCAGTCGCCATCTTGGGGGCGATCCTCGGAGTTCCGCACGGTGCCGTCGACCACCTCGTGCCAGGGTGGTTGGCCCTTGACGGCCGGTCGGTCCGTCGGGTCGGCCGGAATCCAGCCCTGGTCCGCCAGGTGCGCTTCCTCTCTGCCTACGTCGCGGGGGCCCTGGCCGGCGCCGTGTCCCTGCTGTTCGCTCCCACCCCCACGTTGCTGGTGTTCCTGGTCCTGTCCGCTGCGCACTTCGGCTGGGGAGAAGTCGTCACGAGCGCCGAACGTGCCGGACGGGTCACGTCCCTGCGGGCCGCCTCGGTGCTCATCGCCACCGCCAACGGGCTGGTCACCGTGGGGCTGCTGGTGTGGCGAAACCCCTCGGTGACCGACCCCTACGTGCGAGCGCTGTCACCCGCCGTCGCCGACGCGAGCATCGCGACGGCCGGCGTGGGAGTGCTCGGCACCCTTGCCGTCGTCACCGCAGCCCTGGTGCTCCTCCTGAGGAGCCGGCGCCTCCTCGAGGCAGGGGAGCTGGTGCTCCTGACCTCCGTCTTCATGTTCTGCCCGCCATTGGCGGCCTTCGGCGTCTACTTCGGTCTGTGGCACGCCGTGCGCCACTCCGGCCGCCTGCTCGACCTGCTGCGCGCTCACGAGGCCGGGAGCGGCGTGCCGGACCGAGGGTGGGGATCCTCCTTCGCCCGGCTCGCCAGGTTGTCGAGCGCCCCCAGCGCCGCAGCCCTCCTCGCGGTCCTGGTGCTCGTGGCACTGCACGGCGTGGCGACGTTGTCGGCGGAGGTGTCGGTGCTGCTCGCGGTCACCTTCCCGCACGCCGCCGTCGTGGCCCGCCTCGACGTCATCCGCAGCCGCCGGGCGTCGATCACACGCGCGTCCAGCTCCCGATCCGACCCCTAGATCCCCGGACTTCACGCCTCGTGGATCGGCTGGTGCTCAGCCCGGATGCGTCATGGCCTTCGGGTCGACGAGACGGTCATAGTCCTCGTCGTTGACGTGGCCCGATGCGACAGCGGCCTCACGCAGGGTCGAGCCGTCGTGGTTCGCCTGCTTCGCGATGGATGCCGCGGCGTCGTAGCCGATGTGGGGTGCGAGTGCCGTCACCAGCATGAGGTCGGCCTCGAGGTTCCGGGCGATCTTCTCCCGATCGGCCTCCAGCCCCACCACGCAGTGTTCGGTGAAGGAGCGGCACGCGTCGGAGAGCAGGCGCACCGACTCCAGCACGGCGTGCGCCATCACCGGGGTGAACACGTTGAGCTGGAAATTGCCTTGTGTCCCTGCGAAACCCACTGTTGCGTCATTGCCGAAGACACGGGTCACGACCATCGTCATCGCCTCGGACTGGGTGGGGTTGACCTTGCCCGGCATGATCGAGCTGCCGGGCTCGTTCTCCGGGATCCGTAGCTCCCCGATGCCGGTCCGCGGACCGGAGGCCAGCCACCGCACGTCATTCGCCATCTTCATCAACGCCCCCGACAGGGTCCGCAGTGCCGACGAGACCGCGACGAGCCCATCGTGCGCCGCCAGCTGCACGAAGAGGTTGTCTGCCTGGTGGAACTCCTCGCCCGTCTCCGTCGAGAGGTGCTCCGCGACGAGGCGCCCGAAGTCCGCCGGCGCATTGAGCCCGGTGCCGACCGCGGTGCCACCGATGGCGAGGGCGCGGACCCTGCTCACGGCATACCTCACGTCCTCCTGGGCGTCTCGCACCTGCGCGGCCCACGCCCCGATCTCCTGGCCGAGCGTGACGGGCGTGGCGTCCTGGAGGTGGGTACGACCCACCTTGACGACGTCGGCGAACTCGGCAGCCTTGGCCAGCAGTGCCGCACACAGCCCGTCGACGGCGGGGTGCAGCCGCTCGGCCACCTCGAGCACCACCGCCACGTGCACCGCGGTGGGGAAGGTGTCGTTGCTCGACTGGCTCTTGTTCACGTGGTCGTTGGGGTGCACCGGGTCCTTGCTGCCGAGCACACCGCCGAGCACCTCGATCGCGCGGTTGGCGATGACCTCGTTGGCGTTCATGTTGCTCTGGGTGCCGGAGCCGGTCTGGAAGACGACGAGCGGGAAGTGCTGGTCCAGTCCCCCCTCCGCCACCTCACCGGCAGCCTGCACCACCGCGCGCGAGACCTCCTCCGGCAGGAGCCCGAGGTCGGTGTTGGCGCGTGCCGCGGCCTGCTTGAGCAGGCCCAGCCCGCGCACCACCGCCCGGCCCCAGACGAAGGTGTCACGGCCAATGTCGAAGTGCTCGAGGCTGCGCTGGGTCTGGGCTCCCCAATAGCGGTCGGCGGGCACCTCCACGGCGCCCATGGTGTCGCGTTCGGTGCGGGTCTCCATCACCCCACCGTATGCCGCTCAGCGCCTCCGTGGGCGCCCGGCGCCGAGTGGGGTCAGTGGCCCCGGATCGTCTCCCGACGCGCGCGGTTGGCCATGGTCCGCTGCTCCCGCTCGCGGGTGAACTGGCGCAGCAGGTCCGTGCCGCAGTCGTTGAGCGCGTCCCGGAACTCCGGCTCCTTCGACGTGGCCACGAGACGCTTCCGGCCGGGGATCCACGCCTCGAGGGTGGTCACCATTCCCGGGGCGTCCCGGTCCTTGGCGCTCAGCTCCATCTCCCAGTCACGGTCGACGTGCTCGAAGCGGGCGATCACCTGGGAGAGCGTGTCCGCAACCAGGTCGCGGTCACCCTCCCCGACACCACCGGCAAAACGGACTCTGTGCGCACCCGCGCTGTTCGCGGCCTGTGTCTGTTGGTCACTCACTGGTCGATCCTCTCGTTGTCCAGGACCATGGAGGGGGGCGGTCACATCACCTCGCTGACGCTTCGCATCTGCGAATTCCCCTTCTGGACAACGAGTCTAGCCGAGTGGACTCGGCTGGCCGACGGCGGGGTCGCCGGGCCCGTCCGCTGCCGTCCCGACCGCGACGGGGCCGCCGTCGTCACGCTCGACCCGGGTGGCAGAAGGGGCACTGTCCCGTTCCCGTTTCCGCCTGCCGGTCCACGCCCCCTGCGTCGAGATCGTCCTTACACAGATCATGGTATCCACGTCGACGCCGGGCCTATGCTGCGCCGATGGAGTTCCTCTCTCCGCGCACCCTCGACGACGCGCTGGCCGCCCGGGCCGAGCACCCGGACGCGGTCCCGATC
>JBDTDY010000051.1:0-3290 GCA_039922835.1 Ornithinibacter sp. | reverse complement strand
TGCTGGAGCGGGTCGGCTCCACCAACGACGAGGTGCGCGGCCGAGCGCAGCCGTGGCAGGTGGTCGTCGCCGAGCACCAGGATGCCGGACGTGGACGCCTCGGGCGTGGGTGGACCACCACCCCCGGCACCTCGCTCGCGGTCTCGGCCCTGGTGCCGTCGCCCGCCTCCGGCCCGTCATGGGTGCCGCTGCTCGCCGGGCTCGCCGTGCACCGTGCCGTCGCCGAGGTCTCGGGAGTGCGCACCTCGCTGAAGTGGCCCAACGACGTGCTCGTCCCAGGCAACGGCGACCGCAAGCTCGCCGGCCTGCTGTGTGAGTGGACCGAGGCGGGAGTGGTCGTCGGTCTCGGGCTCAACGTCGACACGGCCCGCGCCGACCTCCCGCTCGACACCGCCACGTCGCTCCGGGCGGCGGGCTCCCCGGGAGTCGACCGCGCCACCCTCCTCACGGCATACCTGGTCCACCTGGCCCACCTCGTGCGCGAGGACACCGGGCCGAGCGGCGCCGGCCCCACGGCATACCGGGCCTCGTGCGCCACCATCGGCAGCGAGGTCCGGGTGAGCCAGCCCGGCGGCGTGCTCAGCACCGGTGTGGCGACGGGGGTGGATGATGCGGGCAGACTGGTCGTGCGATCCGGAACCCGGACGTATGCCGTGACCGCGGGTGACGTGGTGCACGTGCGGTCGCGCTGAGAGGAGGGGCATGGCAGGCGGAGGCACTGACGCGGGCGAGGAGCAGGTGCCCGTGAGCGGCGACGGTGTCGAGGACCTGCCCGGCAGGATCGAGCGAGAGGTCCTCGGTCGGCACGCCTCGATGGGGCGGGCCGAGGTGTCCGAGGGCGCTGGTGTGCCCGCTGCGACGGCCCGCCGCTTCTGGCACGCCATGGGGTTCCAGATCGTCGAGGACCAGGCGATGTTCACCGAGGCCGACCGGGAGGCGCTGCGCAAGGTGGTGGCGCTCGTGGAGGACGGCCGGGTCAGCGAGGAGCTCGCGCTCGGCATGACCCGGGCCTTCGCGAGGACCGCGGACAGGCTGGCCGTGTGGCAGACCCAGCTCGTCGCGGAGTCGCTCTCCTCCCCGCTCGCGGAGGAGCTCGAGGGCAGCGACAGCAGATCGGTGCCCGAGCCGTTGGTGGCCGTCGAGGCGGCGGAGGTGCTGGCGTCGCTCACCGACGAGATCGAGCCGCTGCTCGTCTACGTCTGGCGGCGGCACCTGACCAATGCCATCCAACGCATGCTCGCCGACGCGGACCCCGCGGTGCGCTCGGACCCGTCGGCGCCCGTGCGAGCCGTCGGTTTCGCCGATCTGGTGTCGTTCACCTCGTTCGTGCGGCGGATGAGCGAGCGCCAGCTGGCCCGGCTCGTGCAGCGCTTCGAGCTCCTCGCCAGCGACGTCGTGGCCGAGCACGGTGGCCGGGTGATCAAGACGGTGGGCGACGAGGTGATCTTCGTGCACACCGATGCCGCTGCTGCCGCGGCGATCGCCCTGGACCTCGTCGACGCGATGACCGAGGACGAGCTGCTGCCCCCCGTGCGGGTCGGGATGGCCCACGGCCGGGTCGTCTCGCGCCTGGGTGACGTGTTCGGGATGACGGTCAACAAGGCGAGCCGGATCACCGCGGTCACCCCCTCGGGGATGGTCTACGTCGACGAGGACATGGCGCGCGTGCTCGGCTCGATGTCCGGGTTCACCGCGACCGAGCGCCGCAGCCGGATGCTCCGCGGCATCGGCCTCGTCCCGCTCCACGAGCTGCAACGGGCGGAGGGCGGTCGCGGTCCGGCCGCTGTCACGGCATCCGGGTGACTACCATCGGTGCATGACGAAGGTGCTCCTCGCCGAGGACGATCCGGCGATCTCCGACCCGCTCGCGCGGGCGCTGCGCCGTGAGGGCTACGACGTCGACGTCTGCACCGACGGTGAGGCCGCCCTGGAGCAGGCGCTGCGCAACCCCGACCTCCTCGTCCTGGACCTGGGGCTCCCCAAGATCGACGGGCTCGAGGTGTGTCGTCGGCTCCGCCTCGAGGGGAGCACCGTGCCGGTCCTGGTGCTCACGGCCCGGGCCGACGAGGTCGACACGGTGGTCGGGCTGGATGCCGGTGCCGACGACTACGTGACGAAGCCGTTCCGGCTGGCCGAGCTCTTGGCGAGGGCACGGGCGCTGCTGCGGCGCGGCATGCCCGACATGCCCGCGCCCGCGTCGCTGCTGCGGATCGACCACGAGGGCCGCCGGGTGTTCGTGCGCGATGAGGAGGTGCAGCTGACGGGCAAGGAGTTCGAGCTGCTCAAGCTGCTCGTCGTCAACGAGAACAAGGTGGTCTCGCGCGAGAAGCTCATGCGCGACATCTGGGACAGCGCCTGGTACGGCTCGACCAAGACCCTGGACATGCACATCTCGGTGCTCCGGCGAAAGCTCGGCGACGACGCCGCCAACCCGCGCTACATCACCACGATCCGCGGCGTCGGCTTCCGTTTCGACGCACCCCAGGACTGACTCCTCCTTGCGTCGCATCCTGATCCGCACCGCGACGCTGGGTGTCGCCGCAGGCCTGGTGCTCATCGCGGGGCCGCTGCTCGCTGTCCAGCTCTGGCTGCAGGGCGGGGGTGAGGTCTCCGCCGACCTCGGGGTCGAACCCGGCTCGACCGGGGCCGACGCGCTCGTCCTGGTGGCGGTGCTTCTCCTCGGGACGGCGCTCGCCCTCGCACTCACCTGGGCGGTGGCCGCGCGTCGGGCGATCCGGGTCGGCGGGCTGCTCAGCGACCTGGGGGAGCGGGCAGAGCGCCTCGGCAGCGGTGACGCCCGGCCCGTGCCACTGGCCTCGGGGATCGAGGAGGTCGACCGTCTCGACGCCGCCCTCGCGCGAGGTGCCCGCCAGGGAGCTGTGCGCCTGGCGATGGAGCGGGACTTCGCCGCCGACGCGTCCCACCAGCTGCGCACCCCCTTGACTGCGCTGCTCATGCGCCTGGAGGAGATTGCCGTCACCGACGACCTCGGCGTGGTGAAGGAGGAGGCTGGCATCGCCATCGCCCAGGTCGAGCGGCTCAGCGGTGTGGTGGATGACCTGATGAGTCGCACCCGTAGCGGCATCGACGCGAGCCCCACCGTCTCGCTGGACTCCGTGCTCGCCTCCCTCCAGCGCGAGTGGCAGCAAGCCTTCACGGTGGCGCGACGGAGCATCCTCGTGAGCGGTGAGCGCGGTCTGCGGGTCCGCGCCACCCCGGTCGCGCTCGGGCAGATCCTCAGCACCCTGCTCGAGAACTCGCTCACGCACGGTCTCGGCACGGTCGAGATC
>JBDTDY010000050.1:0-10921 GCA_039922835.1 Ornithinibacter sp. | reverse complement strand
GGGCACGCCGACGCTTCATCTCCGGGGACGGGCGGCCGGTGATGCTCTGTGCGCGCCGCGGCGGTCCGGGAGAACGCTGGCGGCTCGGGCTCGCGAGGCTCGGATCGGAGCGCTTCGAGTGGTTCAGTGTCGTGGGGCCCTCGCTGCGACCGGAGGTCTCCTGGCTGCGCGGTGAGCTCGACTTCGGCAGTGCACAGCCGCTGGCCGACCCGATCCCGGGGCTCGCCGAGCCGGTCTGCGTGACGGGGGGCGCCGCCGGCACCGTGTGCGAGTTCGCGTTCGCCCCCGCCGCCTACACGGCGGTGCGCGCGTGGCTGGAGTCCAGCCCGCCCGGCTACAACGTCAACGTCGCCTAGCGCTTCCGGGGTTGCTTTGCCGGCTTCTCCTCGCGGCCACCACCGGGCTGCCACAGGACGTCGCCGCCGGCCGAGACGTTGGCGGTCCGTGCGAGGACGAAGAGCAGGTCCGAGAGCCGGTTGAGGTAGGTCGCCGTCGTCGGGTTGACCCCGCCCTCACCGCGCGTCGTCCCCGGCTCGTTGCCGTACTCCTCGATCGCACTCCACACCGCGCGCTCGGCGCGCCGCACGATGGTCAGCGCCAGGTGGAGGTGGGCTGAACCAGCGGTACCACCGGGGAGGATGAACGAGCGGAGCTTCTCCAGCTTCTCGAGGTAGTGGTCGCAGTCCGCCTCCAACTCGGTGACCCACTCGGCCTTGACGCGCAACGGCGGGTAGTCGTAGGTCTCCTGCAAGGGCGTCGAGAGGTCTGCGCCGATGTCGAAGAGGTCGTTCTGCACCCTGATGAGCACCGCGCGCACGTCCTCGTCGAGCCCGCCACACGCGATCGCGACGCCCAGCGCGGCATTCGCCTCGTTGGTGTCTGCGTAGGCCACCAGCCGGCCATCGGTCTTGCGGGTGCGGCTCAGGTCGCCCAGAGACGTGGTGCCGTCGTCGCCGGTGCGGGTGTAGATACGGGTGAGGTTGACCATGACCCCAGCGTGGCAGATGGGTCGAGGCCCTGCGACGGCGCCCGCCGGCCGGGGTGGCTGGCCGCGGCAGACTTGGTCGATTCTTTGCCAAACCCTTACCCGTGGACGGGCGCATTCCGCGCCGGTTCGCGGTTCAATGGGCTCACACGCCGTGACAGGGGGGCATAAGTGCTGGATCAGGGGGATGGCATGGTGACCATCGACGAGCGCGAGGACGAGTCGGGGTGCCACCTCACGCTTCGAGGACGACTGGACGTGCGCACGGTGCCGGACCTGCGCCTCACGCTGCACCGGGTGATCGCCGGCGGCTCATCGCCGCTGATGCTCGACCTCGCGGAGGTCCAGGTCGGTGACGCCACCGGCTTCGGGCTCCTGGTCGAGTCGGTGCGCCGGGCGCACCGGGCCGGTCGTCCGGTGCACGTGGTGGCGGCGGACGAGCGCACCCGACGGCTGTTGCGGCGCGGTCGGTTGGGCTCGGTGCTCTCTCCTGCGGAGCCGCAGCGACGGCGCGCTGCAGCCGAGCTCGTCGTGGTCGCTGGCTGAGCCCACCGGCATCCGGCCCGTCCCTGGTGCGCTGAGGGTGTGGGCACTCTCACCGTGCCGAGCCATACCGGCGCGGGGCGGGCGCGGCTAGCGTTCCTCGCATGTCGCAGAGCAGTGTCGCCAGGCCGCAGCGAGACCGTCCGTGGGTGATGCGCACGTATGCCGGGCACTCCAGTGCCGCAGCGAGCAACGCCCTCTACCGCCGCAACCTCGCCAAGGGCCAGACGGGGCTCTCGGTGGCCTTCGACCTGCCGACCCAGACGGGTTACGACCCCGACCACGTGCTCGCCCGCGGAGAGGTCGGCAAGGTGGGTGTGCCGATCTCGCACATCGGCGACATGCGCGCGCTCTTCACGGACATCCCGCTCTCGCGGATGAACACCTCGATGACGATCAATGCCACCGCGATGTGGCTGCTCGCGCTCTACCAGGTGGTGGCGGAGGAGCAGGCCCAGGCGGCGGGGGAGGACCCGGTCGACGCGGTGCGGGCGCTCGCTGGCACGACCCAGAACGACATCATCAAGGAATACCTCTCGCGCGGCACCTACGTCTTCGCGCCCGGCCCCTCGCTGCGGCTGATCACCGACATGGTGTCCTACACGGTCGCGGAGATGCCGACGTGGAACCCGACCAACATCTGCAGCTATCACCTCCAGGAGGCGGGGGCGACCCCCGAGCAGGAGATCGCCTACGCGATGAGCACCGCGATCGCCGTGCTGGATGCCGTGCGCGACTCCGGTCAGGTGCCGCAGGAGCGCTTCGGTGAGGTCGTCGCGAGGATCTCGTTCTTCGTCAACGCGGGGGTGCGCTTCGTCGAGGAGATGTGCAAGATGCGCGCGTTCGTTCAGCTCTGGGACGAGCTGACACTGGAGCGCTACGGAGTGACCGACGCGAAGCAGCGGCGCTTCCGCTACGGGGTGCAGGTCAACTCCCTGGGGCTGACCGAGGCCCAGCCCGAGAACAACGTCCAGCGCATCGTGCTGGAGATGCTCGCGGTCACTCTCTCCAAGGACGCCAGGGCGCGCGCCGTGCAGCTCCCGGCGTGGAACGAGGCGCTCGGCCTCCCGCGGCCGTGGGACCAGCAGTGGTCGCTGCGGATCCAGCAGGTGCTCGCGTTCGAGTCCGACCTCCTGGAGTACGAGGACCTCTTCGCCGGATCGAGCGTGGTCGAGGCGAAGGTGGCCGAGCTCGTGGCCGGTGCGCGCGAGGAGATCGCTCGCGTGCAGGAGATGGGCGGAGCGGTGCCTGCGGTCGAGAGCGGCTACATGAAGTCCGAGCTCGTCGCGTCGCACTCGCGGCGGCGTCAGCGGATCGAGGCGGGGGAGGACGTCGTGGTCGGCGTCAACCGCTTCGAGACGACCGAGCCGAACCCGCTCACCGCCGACCTCGACACGGCGATCCAGAGCGTCGACCCCGGCGTGGAGGCAGCGGCATCCGCAGCGGTGCAGCGCTGGCGCGAGGAGCGTGATGCGGACCCGGCACGGCGCGCACGGGCGGAGTCCGCGCTCGTTCGGCTGCGCGCAGAGGCGGCGAGCGAGACCAACCTCATGGCCGCGACGCTGGAGTGTGCGCGCGCCGAGGTGACGACGGGGGAATGGGCGCAGGCGCTGCGCTCGGTGTTCGGGGAGTTCCGCGCCCCCACCGGGGTCAGCGGGTCCGTCGGGGTCGGCGCTGGGTCCGAGGCGCTCACCGAGGTGCGGGCGCTGGTCTCGGCCACGGCCGAGGAGCTGGGCGAGGGGCTGCGCATCCTCGTCGGCAAACCGGGCCTTGACGGTCACTCCAACGGCGCCGAGCAGATCGCCGTGCGGGCCCGTGATGCCGGTTTCGAGGTCGTCTACCAGGGGATCCGACTCACGCCGGAGCAGATCGTCGCGGCCGCGGTGGCCGAGGACGTGCACCTCGTCGGCATCTCGATCCTCTCCGGCTCGCACATGGAGCTGGTGCCCGAGGTGTTGGAGCGGCTGCGCGCCGCCGGCGCCGCCGACGTGCCCGTCATCGTGGGTGGGATCATCCCTGACGCCGATGCAGCGCGGTTGAAGGAGATGGGCGTGGCCGCCGTGTTCACCCCCAAGGACTTCGGGCTCAACGTGATCATGGCGCGCTTCGTGGACGTCATCCGGGAGTCGCGCGGCCTGGGCGCCGCGACACCGACCGCCGCGAGGTGACACCGACGCCCCGGGCGTAGCCTGTGCAGATGGCGCTGCACTGTCCCGCGACACTGCTGGTCGGCCTTGCGGGAGCCCTCGAGCAGTTGCACGACCCGGGGCTCGTGACCGGATACGGCCCGTTCGTCGGCGGTGAGGTCGACGTGGTCTCAGAGCTCGAGGCCCTGGCAGACCTGCACCGTGGGGAACGCGTCGTGGTCCCGGTGGACGAGGTCGCCCTCCGGGAGGTGGCCGAGATGGTCGGTCCTCGTCGTGCGGCCGGCGCGGGAGACGTGCTGCACGTCGAGATCGGTGACGACGGGTGGGTCCTCGCTCCCGGCCTCCCGTGAGGTCGCGGGGGGCCGGCGCGCGGGCTCGCGCGTGTGCTCCACCTCTCAGAAGAGGCGGTGCTCGCTGGTGTCGATGCCCTTGAGCTCGTCGTAGTCGAGCACGACGCACCGGATGCCGCGGTCCTCGGCCAGGGTGCGCGCCTGGGGCTTGATGATCTGGGCGGCGAAGATGCCGGTGACCGGGGCGAGGTGGGGATCCCGGTTCATCAGCTCGAGGTAGCGGGTGAGCTGCTCGACCCCGTCGATGTCTCCGCGGCGCTTGATCTCCACGGCGACCGAGCGACCGGCGGAGTCCTTGCAGAGGATGTCCACGGGCCCGATCGCGGTCATGTACTCGCGTCGGCCCAGGGTCCAGCCCTCGCCGAGGGTGGTGATGTGCTCGGCCAGGAGCCTCTGCAGGTGCGCCTCCACACCGTCCTTGACCAGACCCGGATCGACCCCCAGCTCATGAGCGGAGTCGTGGTGCACCTCGTGCAGCCGCACGCGCAGCCGGTCCTCGGACTTCGCGTGCTGGACGACCCACACCGCCGTGACCCCGTCCGCGGCCTCGGTCTCATCCGGTTCGACCTCCGCCATCGCGCACGGTGGTGACATCCAGTTCAACGGCTTGTAGGACCCCCCGTCTGAGTGCACGAGCACGGACCCGTCCGCCTTGACGAGGAGGAGCCGGGTGGCCAGGGGGAGGTGAGCGCTCAGGCGCCCGTCGTAGTCGACGCTGCACGTCGCGATGACCATTCGCACGAGGAGCCACCCTACCGAAGGGCTGCCTGGAACCTGTTGCCGCTCGGGTCGCCCGGGCGCACACTGGAGGAGAGGTGAGGCCGATGTGGGCAGCCCTGCTCCTGGTGTGCTTCCTCGTCGTGCCCGGAATCTGGTTCGTCGCCCAGTGCGAGGTGATCAGGTGGCTCTCCGAGGGGGAGACGCCTCGGCTCCTGCGTCCGCTCGCCCGCCGTGTGGGGTCCGTGCGCCGGGCGCTGGGGTGGGAGCCGCGCGTGCAGGAGCCACTCCCCGACATCCTCCTCGCCCTGGAGCTGAGGCGTCTCGCTGCCGAGGTTCGTCGGGTCGAGGAGGGCACCCAGCCGCATCCTGCAGCCCGTCGCCAGGCGGCCCTCGCGGCATACGACCGGGTTCTGCTGCAGCTGTGCGAGACGGCCGACCTCCCCACCGCCTGCGGTCTGCCACCCCTGTCGGCACGGCGCCGCCTGGAGCTCGAGACCGGCTTGGTCTCCTCCGGCGTGGACTGGTGAGGGGGTCGGGCTGGGCCGGGAGTAAGGAGCGTCACGCCCCGCGGGTGTCGTGACCGCAGGCACCCTCTGCGAGGATCGGCCCATGGCGCGTGACTTCACCAGTGTGGGTGTGATCGGACTCGGGACGATGGGCGCGGGGATCGTGGAGGTCTTCGCCCGCAACGGGATCGACGTCTTCGCCGTCGACGTCGACGAGGCCGGGGTGGCGCACGGCAGGACGATCCTCACCGGGAGCACCGGCCGCGCGCTCGGCCGCGGCAAGATCACCCAGGAGCAGCACGACGCGATCCACGAGCGCGTGACGTACTCCACCGACCTCTCCGACCTCGCCGGCTGCCAGCTCGTGGTCGAGGCGGTGCCCGAGCAGCTCGAGCTGAAGAAGTCCCTGCTCAGCCGCCTCGACGGCATCGTCGGGGCCGAGGCGGTGCTCGCGACCAACACCTCCTCGCTGCCGGTGACCGAGATCGCGGTCGCCACCTCCAACCCCAAGCGCGTCGTGGGCATGCACTTCTTCAACCCCGCGCCGGTGCAGCAGTTCGTCGAGGTCATCCGCACGGTCATCACCGCGGACGACGTCTTCGAGGACGTCAAGGCGCTGGCCGAGCGGCTCGGCAAGAAGCCGGTCGTCGTCGGCGACAAGGCCGGGTTCATCGCCAACGCGCTGCTCTTCGGCTACCTCAACCACGCGGTGTCGATGTTCGAGAGCCGCTACGCCTCGCGCGAGGACCTCGACGCGTCGATGCGCTTCGGCTGCGGCTACCCGATGGGCCCCTTGCAGCTGATCGACCTCATCGGGCTCGACACCACCTACGAGATCCTCGACACGATGTACAAGCAGGGGCGCGATCGCCTGCACGCCCCCAGCCCGATCATCAAGCAGATGGTGAGCGCGGGTCTGCTGGGGCGCAAGTCGGGGCGGGGCTTCTACACCTATGCCGCGCCGGGTTCCCCCGAAGTCGTTCCCGACGCCCAGACGCCCTCTGGCGGCCCGCCCGCCGGAGTGGAGCTGCGGGAGGTCACGAGCGTCGGTGTGGTCGGCTCCGGCACCATGGCAACCGGAATCATCGAGGTGTTCGCGAAGGCCGGGTATGCCGTGACCTACGTCGCCCGCAGTGAGGACAAGGTCGCGGCAGTGGCGACGTCGATCGAGCGAAACCTCGCCCGTGCCGTGGAGAAGGGCCGGATGACCCCCGAGGAGGTCGACGCCACGGTCGGCCGGCTGACGGGCTCGACCTCGCGCGAGGACCTGGCCCATGTCGACCTCGTGCTCGAGGCGATCGCCGAGGACCTCGAGGTCAAGCAGGACCTCTTCCGCGACCTGGACCGCATCTGCAAACCGGGGGCGGTGCTCGCCACGACGACCTCGTCGCTGCCGATCATCGACTGCGCGAAGGTCACCTCGCGGCCCCAGGACGTCATCGGGATGCACTTCTTCAACCCCGCGCAGCTCATGAAGCTCGTGGAGGTGGTGCACACCGTCGCGACCGGCCCGGAGGTCATCGCCACCGTGCAGGACCTCTGCGCGAAGGCGGGCAAGGTCGCGGTGACCTGCAGCGACCGGTCGGGGTTCATCGTCAACGCGCTGCTCTTCCCCTACCTCAACGACGCCGTGAAGATGCTGTCGGCGAACTACGCGACCGCCGATGACATCGACACGGCGATGAAGACCGGCTGCGGGCTGCCGATGGGCCCCTTCGAGCTGCTCGACGTCGTGGGCCTCGATGTCTCGCTGGCCATCCAGCGCGAGCTCTACCTCGAGTTCCGCGAACCGGGCTTTGCCCCCGCACCCCTGCTGGAGCACCTCGTCACCGCGGGCTACCTCGGGCGAAAGACCGGCCGCGGGTTCCGCACCCACGCCTGACCGGCATCCAGTCCTGACACTTGACCACCCGTCGAGTGAACAGAACACGCCGTCTGGGAACAACCGCAGGCGGCGTGTTCTGTTCACTCGACGGGTGAGTAGGGTCGCCGGGTGAGCACCTCCGCCGCCCCGAACCGCGTGCGTCCGACCCTTCCGGCGCGCGCCCGGGTCGTGGTCATCGGCGGGGGCGTCATCGGCACCTCGATCGCCTACCACCTGGCCCACCTGGGGGTCACCGACGTGCTGGTGCTCGAGCGTGACCGGCTCACCTCGGGCACCACGTGGCACGCCGCGGGGCTGATGACCTGCTTCGGCTCCACGAGCGGGACGAGCACCCGGCTGCGGCTGTACTCCCGTGACCTCTACGCGCGGCTCGAGGCCGAGACGGGGGTCGCGACCGGCTTCAAGGCGGTCGGGCTCATCGAGGCAGCGGCCGACCGCGACCGGCTGGAGGAGTACCGCCGGGTGGCGGCGTTCCAGCGGGCACACGGCCTCGAGGTCGAGGAGATCGGTCCCCGCGAGATGGCCGAGCTCTTCCCGCTCGCGCGCACCGACGACCTCCTCGCCGGCTTCCACGTGCCGGGCGACGGCCGGGTGAACCCCGTCGACCTCACGATGAGCCTCGCCCGCGGCGCGCGCGACCTCGGCGTGCGGGTGGTGGAGGGCGTGAGCGTCGAGCAGGTCATCACCCGGGCCCGCGGCCTGGTCGAGGAGGTGACGGGGGTCCGCACGGATGCCGGTGACGTCGAGTGCGAGCTGGTCGTGAACTGCGCCGGGATGTGGGCCCGCGAGCTCGGCGAGCGCAATGGTGTCGTCATCCCCAACCAGGCCGCCGAGCACTACTACCTCATCACCGAGCCGATCGAGGGGATGAGCCCCGACGCCCCGGTCTTCGAGGACCCTGCCGCCTACGGCTACTACCGCGAGGAGGGCGGCGGCATGATGGTCGGCCTGTTCGAGCCGGAGGCCGCCGCGTGGAAGGTCGACGGAATCCCGCGGGACTTCTCCTTCGGCACGATCGCCCCCGACTGGGACCGGATGGGCCCCTTCGTCGAGCGCGCCATCTCGCGTGTGCCGGTGGTCGAGACGGTCGGCATCCGCACCTTCTTCTGTGGCCCCGAGTCCTTCACCCCCGACCTCGCTCCCGCGGTCGGTGAGGCCCCCGGCATCCACGGCTACTTCGTCTGTGCCGGGCTCAACTCCGTCGGCATCCTCTCCGCTGGTGGGCTCGGCCGGATCGTCGCCCAGTGGATGGCAGGAGGCCGGCCCGATGTCGACGTGACGGGCTTCGACGTCGCGCGCTTCCGGGACTGGCAGCTGCACCCCCGGCACCGCGCCCAGCGCACTGCCGAGATCCTCGGCACGGTGTATGCAGCGCACACCCCTGGTGTCGAGCTGACCACTGCGCGAGAAGAGTTCAGGTCGCCGCTGCATGATCGGCTCGTTGCGGAGGGCGCCCGGATGCGCGACGTGAGCGGCTGGGAGTCTGCTGCCTGGTATGCAGGCCGTGGCCAGAAGGCGAGCGCCGAGCCGGGGTGGGGCCACCAGCCGTGGTTCGTCCACTGGGAGGCGGAACACCGGGCGGTGCGTGAGGCGGTCGGGATCATGGACATGTCGTTCATGGCGAAGTTCTCGGTGCGCGGTCCGGACGCAGGCGCCGTGCTCGACCGGCTCAGTGCCGGAGCGGTCAACCAGCGCGACGGGGTCATCACCTACACCCAGTGGCTCGACGAGCACGGCGGCATCCGCGCCGACCTCACCGTGACCCGACTGGCGCCCGATGACTTCCTCGTCGTCGCGTCCGACACCGCGCACGGCCCGGCCCTGGCGCTGCTACGGCGCGCTGTCGGTGACGCCGAGGTCACGGTCGAGGACGTCACCACGGCCCTCGCGCTGATGACGGTTCAGGGACCGGAGTCGCGCGCCACCCTGGCGTCCGCCGCGCCGGGCACCGACTGGTCCGCCGAGGCGATCCCGTTCCGCGCCGCGCGCCGGATCGCGATCGCCGGCGTGGAGGTGCTTGCGATCAGGATCACCTACCTGGGCGAGCTCGGCTGGGAGCTCTACGTGCCGGCTGACCGGGCCACGGACGTGTGGGACGCGGTGCTCGCGGCAGGCGCGCCCCACGGCATCCGGCCGGTTGGCCTGAGGGCGCTGTCGAGCCTGCGCCTGGAGAAGGGCTACCGCGACTTCGGCCACGACATCGACAACACCGACGACGTCATCGGCGTCGGACTGGGGTTCGCCGTGGCCCTCGACAAGCCGGGAGGCTTCATCGGCCGCGACGCCACGCTCGCGGTGAAGGAGCGTGGCACGCCCCACCACCGACTCGTTCAGGTGCTGCTCACGAACCCCGAACCGCTGCTCTTCCACGCGGAGCCGGTGCTGCGTGACGGGGTCGTGGTGGGGGAGGTGCGTTCGGCGTCCTACGGGTGGACCCTCGGCGGCGCCGTAGGGCTCGCGTTCGTCGGGGGCGGCGAGCGCGTCACAGCGCAGTGGCTCGCTGACGGCACCTGGGAGGTCGACGTGGCAGGCACTCCTCACCCGGCCCGAGTCTCGCTGCGCCCCCTCTACGACCCGAGCAGCGCCCGCGTCACCGGCTGACGCCCATGCGGGCCCGACGCGGGCGTTCTGGGACGATGGACCCCATGCCCCGTGCCAACCGTCGCCGCCGAGACCTGGAGTCGCGGCCGCTGTCCGGCTCCGGCGAGGTGGACACCCAGACGTATGCCGGCCGGCCGTGGCACGTTCGGCGGCTCAGCGGGGCGTCGGCCACGAAGGAGTACCGGTGCCCGGGGTGTCACCAGGGGATCGCGATGGGCACGAGCCACGTGGTCGCCTGGCCGGCCGAGGGGGTCGGCGGTATCGAGGAGAGACGCCACTGGCACACCCGGTGCTGGTCTGGCAGGCACGCCACACCTCGTCGCTGAGGCGCTCAGTGGGCGCGCTGGCGCGGGACGAGGACTTCTTCGTAGAGCAGGATCAGCCCTGCAGCCACCGGGATGGCGAGCAGCGCGCCGAGCACGCCGAGCAGCGCCCCGCCAGCCAGTGCGGCGACCACCGTCACCGGCCCCGGCACGGAGACGGTGTGCTGCATCACCCGCGGAGCCACCACGTAGTTCTCGATCTGCTGGTAGATGACGTAGTAGATGATCGCGATCACCGCGCTGCGCGGATCGTGGAAGAACGCGACGAGGACGACTCCGGCCGCCCCGAGGGTGGCACCGATCATGGGGATCAGGCCGAGGAGGCCGACCGTGACGGCCAGCACCGCGGCATACGGGATCCCGAGGATCGTCATCAGCACATAGGAGAGAAGAGCGTTGACGCTCGCGATGGCCACCTGCCCGATGGCGTAGGACCCGACCCGACGCATGATCTCCTCCGCGAGCGAGATGACCCGGGGGCGGCGGGTGGCGGGCACTGCGGCATAGGCCGCCTGCTTGATGCGGGGGAGGAAGGAGAGGAAGTACAGGGTGAGCACGAGCACCGTGAAGAACTGGAAGACGCCGTTGATGACGAGCCGCCCTGCGCCGAGGAGCCCACCCAGCACCCCCTCGATGAACTGCTGGTCCGAGAGTCGGCTCATCGCTTCGGCCCGCACCTTGTCGAGCACGTCGTAGTTCTGGTCGATCCGGTTCAACCACTTGCTGTTGAGGATGTCCTGGACGTATCCAGGTGTCTGGGAGGCGAGCTGGGTTCCTTGGAGCACGACCGGTGGGAGCACCAACGCCCCGATGAGGCCGAACACGAGGAGCAGCCCGAGGAACACCGCCATCACGGCCAAG
>JBDTDY010000049.1:0-20260 GCA_039922835.1 Ornithinibacter sp. | reverse complement strand
GGCTGCCCACCAGGAGGGCGCCGAGCGCTCGGTCGAGCTCACCAAGGCCCGCCAGGCGCACGACGCACTGCTCACCCAGGTCGAGGACCAGCAGCGGGTCGTCGCCGGTCTCGAGGAACGCGCCTCGCGCGTCGCCAACCCGACGTTCGCGGACCTCGGCGAGCGGATCGGGTCGATGCTCGCCCTGGCCGACGAGGAAGCCGCCCAGATCCGGGGGGACGCCACCGAGGCCGCGCAGGTGCAGCGGCTGGCTGCGGATGAGGAGGCAACCGGCATCCGGTCCGCCGCGGACGCCTACGCCCAGGAGGTGCGATCCTCCGCCGACGTCGACGCGGCCGAGGCGGTGTCGCGCGCCAAGGCCGAGGCCGACTCGATCATCGACGACGCCGCCCGCGAGGCTGCCGCCCGCCGTGAGGAGGCCGAGGCCTACTTCGAGAAGCAGCAGGCCAACGCCGCCGCCGCGGCATCCGACTTCGAGATGACCCTCGGCGAGCGCCGGGAGCAGTCCTCGGCGGAGTTCACCGCACAGATGGCCAACCAGGATCAGGCACTGGCGTCCGTGCAGGAGCGGGCCGACCTGCTCGCGCGCGAGTCCGAGGAGGATCGCCGTCTCGCCGCAGCCGACGCGGCCGGTCACCTCGAGTCAGCCAGGACCGAGGCAGCGGGCGTCGTGAGCGCGGCCAAGCAGCAGGCCGAGCGGATCCGCCGAGACTCCGAGCGCGAGCTGGCCGCTGCGACGGCCCGGCGCGACAGCATCACGGCTCAGTTGGGCAACGTCCGCAGCATGCTCGCCACCCTCGGCGGTGGCGCCGCCGCGGTGCGGCTCGCGCAGGAGGAGCACCCCGGCGCAGCCTCCGAGTCGGTCGAGTCGGTCGAGTCGGTCGAGCAGGTCGAGCAGGGAGAAGCCCCCGACGCGCAGGCCTCGGACGTCGAGGCCGCGACCCCCGCCGAGGGAGAGCTCGAGGCGCACGACACGCCCCAAGGGCTGGAACCGTCGGAGGACCCGGTCGAGCACACCCAGGAGTCGGACCCGAAGAGCTCGAAGGGCTCCAAGAAGACCTCCGCCCGCCGCTGACCCCGGCCTTTCGGGGTGACCTACGACATCCCCGGTCCGACAAGGGAAGGTTCCCCCTGTCTCACCGGGGATGTCGTCATCGGATGGCGGATCAGTGGCGGTCGCCCTGCCACTCAGCAGAGGGTGTTCCCTCAGCCACACGTTGCACCCTGTGGATCGCGCCCTAACCTCTGCTAGCAGAGGTTAGGGGTCACAGGAGGGGGATGACCAGGTCCCAGATGGCCCCGGCCACCGCGTCCTTGGATGCCGGCCCGATGTCGATCACGTCGTCGGTGCCGCGGCGCAGCACGTGCACCGTGGTGTCGTCCTTGCCGAAGGTGGTGTCCACCCCGACCTCGTTGACGACCAGCACGTCGCAGCCCTTGCGCGCCAGCTTGGTGCGGCCGTGCTCGAGCACCGACCCCGTGTCGTCGCCCGTCTCGGCCGCGAAGCCGACGATCACCGGGACCCCGGTGCCAGAGTCACCACGCGCCTGGACGAGCCCCGCCAGGAGGTCGGGGTTGCGGACCAGCGCCACCAGGGGCGCGGACTCGTCGGCCGAGCCGTCCGCCCCGCTCTCGTGGGTCTTCTTCATCTTGTGGGTCGCGATCTCGGCGGGGCGGTAGTCGGCCACCGCGGCCGCCATGACGACGACGTCCGCGTCAGCCGTGGCCTCGCGCACCGCGGCCGCCATCTCCAGCGCGGTCTCGACCTCGAAGGTCTCCACCCGCTCGGGAACGGCCAGTGCGGCGGTCGTGATCAGCGTGACGTGCGCCCCGCGGGCCGCAGCCGCCCGCGCGACGGCATACCCCTGTTTGCCCGACGAGCGGTTGCCGAGGTAGCGCACCGGGTCCAACGGCTCCCGGGTGCCCCCCGCGGTCACGACGACCCGCCGCCCCTCGAGATCTCCCCGACGTCGTCTGTCAGTGTGCGCCGACACGCCGTCGAACCCGGTCGTCACCGACGTCTCGGCAGACGAGGTGGTGGATGCGGTTGCGGCACGGTTCAACTCGCGCTCACACACCGCGAACAGCTGCTCGGGCTCAGGGAGCCGTCCCGGCCCGGTGTCGCGCCCGGTGAGCCGCCCGGATGCCGGGGGCACCACGTGGACCCCGCGCTCGCTCAGAGTCGCGATGTTGGCCTGGGTGGCGGGGTGCTCGTACATCTCGGTGTGCATCGCCGGCGCCATGATGACCGGGCAGCGCGCCGTGAGGAGCACGGTGGTGAGCAGGTCGTCGGCCTGACCGCTGGCCGCGCGAGCCAGCAGGTCGGCAGTGGCCGGGGCGACGATCACGAGGTCGGCCTCCTGGCCGATCCGCACGTGTGGCACGTCCGAGATGGCGGACCACACGTCGGTGTGCACCGGCTTGCCGGACAGGGCGGACCAGGTGGCCTCACCGACGAAGTGCAGCGCCGACGCGGTGGGCACGACCGTGACGTCGTGGCCGGCCTCGGAGAGCAGCCGCAGCAGTGAGCAGGCCTTGTATGCCGCGATGCCCCCCGCCACTCCGAGGACGACCTTCACGTCGGTCAGGCCTCGGGGATGGGCTCGGCGGTGAGCAGTCCCTCGTTGATCTCGCGCAGCGCGATGGACAGCGGCTTCTCGTGCACCTCGGAGTCGACGAGGGGGCCGACATACTCCAGCAGCCCCTCCTGGAGCTGGGAGTAGTACGAGTTGATCTGGCGCGCGCGCTTGGCGGAGTAGAGCACGAGGGCGTACTTGGTGTTGGCGCGCTCGAGCAGCTCGTCGATGGGCGGGTTGGTGATGCCGATGGGGTCAGCCAGCGTTCCGGACACGTCAGTCTCGCTTCGTTTCGGGTATGGGAGTTCGCATCAATGATACGAGGTCGGCAGCAGCGTGAGAAACGTCCTCGTTCACCACCGTCGCGTCGAACTCCGCAGCAGCAGCCAGCTCGACCCGTGCGGTGGCCAGTCGAGCCTCCCGCTCCTCGGGACCCTCGGTGCCTCGACCGACGAGTCTGCGCACCAGCTCGTCCCACGAGGGTGGGGCCAGGAACACGAACTGCGCCTCGGGCATGGTCCCGCGAACCAGGCGGGCCCCCTGCAGGTCGATCTCCAGCAGCGCCAGTCGACCATCGTGGAGGGCACGCTCCACGGGAGCGCGTGGAGTGCCGTACTTCGCCCGGCCGTGCACCTCGGCCCACTCCAGGAACTCCCCGTCGCGCGCCATCTGCTCGAAGCGTGCGTCGTCGACGAAGTGGTAGTGGACTCCCTCGACCTCACCGCGCCGGGGGGGCCGGGTCGTCGTCGACACCGACAGCCAGACCTCCGGGTGGTTCTCCCGCACGAATGCCGCGACGGTCCCCTTGCCGACGGCCGTCGGACCCGCGAGGACGGTGAGGCGCGAGCGGGTCGTCACGACCGCCCGAAGCGGTTGATCAGCGCGGCCTGCTGGTTCAGTCCCAACCCGCGCACCCGTCGGCTCGTAGAGATGCCGACCTCCTCCATGATCTGCGCGCCGCGCACCCTCCCGACCCCGGGCAGGGCCTCCAGGAGGGCGGACACCCGCATCTTCCCGATCACGTCGTTGCGCTTGCTCTCGGCGATGACCTCCTGCAACGACAGGCTCCCGCGCTTGAGGCGGTTCTTGACCTCCGCGCGCTCGCGGCGGGAGGCAGCCGCCTTCTCCAGGGCGGCGGCACGCTGTTCGGGGGTGAGCGGCGGGAGTGCCACAGGCAGTTCCTTCGTGGACGTTGCGGGCGCTGGCTGCTCAACGTCCGGCGGTTCGCGTTCGACCCTACAACGCGAGCCGCACCGAGGTCGTCCTGAGGGGCGACCCGCCGGGTGTCACCGTGCGGCTGCGGCCAACGCATCGGCGGACCGGCGTGCGGCGTCGCGCAGGTCGGCGACACCGGGGCCGGCCGACAGCACCTCGCGGCTGCTGGTGCCGAGCACCTTTCCCACCGCGGCACCGAACGTGGCACGCACCCCCTCCGGTGTGCCGCCCTGCGCCCCGAGGCCGGGGACGAGCAACGGAGCAGCGGATGCCGTGAGGTCCAGTCCCAGGTCGAGGACCGCACCACCCACGGTGGCTCCGATCACCAGGCCGACGCTCCCGAGGGACCCGGCGAGCCGGGCGGGCGCATTGTCCGCGGTGGCCCCGTCGACGACCGAGCCCGCGACGCTGCGCTGGTCGAGCACGGCGTGCTGGACACTGGGCCCCTCCGGGTTCGAGGTCAGTGCGAGGACGAAGACACCCCGTCCGGTGCGGGCCGCCAGGTCGATGGCCGGGCGCAGCGACTCGTAGCCGAGGAAGGGGCTGAGCGTCACCGCGTCGGCCCTGACCGGGGAGGTGTCGCTGAGGTAGGCCTGCGCGTAACCGGCCATCGTGGTGCCGATGTCGCCGCGCTTGGCGTCGAGGAGGCAGAGCGTTCCGGCATCGCGCAGCGCCTCGAGGGTGTGCTCGAGCACTGCCACGCCGCGCGACCCGAACCGCTCGAAGAACGCCGCCTGCGGTTTGACGCAGGCGACATCTCCACCGAAGGCCTCCACGCACGTCATGGCGAAACGCTCGAGGCCGTCGACGTCGTCGGCGAGCCCCCACTGGTCGAGCAGGCCGGGGTGCGGGTCGATGCCGGGACAGAACGGCCCCAGCTCGTCCATCGCTGCGCGGAGCCGGGCACCGAAGGGCACGGGCGCGGAGTGCGCGGTCGTGGCAGTTGGGTGGGTCACGGGCGGACCATCCTGTCGTGGGCGATGCCGACGAGGTCGGCGAACCGCTCGAACCCGCGGCTGGTGATCTCAGCTTCCAGCTCGTCCACGACGCGCCGCGGTGCGCAGGGGTCGTTGAACGTCGACGTGCCGACCTGCACGGCCGAGGCCCCGGCGGCCACGAGCTCGAGCGCGTCGCGGCCGGTGCGCACTCCCCCGACCCCGATGATCGGTGCCGGATGGAGCCGCTCGTCGCGCATCGCCGCGCTCACCTGCCAGATCGCCCGGACGGCGACCGGCCGGATGGCGGGACCGGAGAGGCCGCCGGTGATCCCCGCGAGCTGCGGGCGGAGGAGGTCGGTGTCGATGACCATGCCCAGGAGGGTGTTGATCATCGTCAGCCCCGTCGCGCCCGCTGCCAGTGCGGCCTCCGCGACGAGGACGATGTCGGTCACGTCCGGGGTGAGCTTGGCGAACAGCGGTGTGCCCGAGGGGAGGCGGTTACGCACGATCCGCACGACCCGCTCGGAGGCGACCGGGTCGCACGCGAAGACCAGGCCCCGGTTGGCGACGTTGGGGCAGGAGATGTTGACCTCCACACCGACCACTGCGTCGTATGCCGGGCTGGCCACCAACGCCTCGGTCACCGCCCCGAACTCCTCGGCGGTGGTGCCGGCGATCGAGACGAGCACGCGCGCGCCCACCGAGTGCAGCCACGGCAGGTCGTGCTCGACGAACGCGTCGATGCCCGGGCCCTGGAGGCCGATCGAGTTCAGCATGCCCGAGGCGGTCTCGGCCATGCGGGGGGTGCCCCGTCCCGACCGGGGGTGCGCCATGACGGTCTTGGTGACGAAGGCGCCGAGCTCGGAGACGGGGAAGAACCGTTGCAGCTCCTTGCCGTTGGCCGCGCAGCCGGAGGCCGTCATCACCGGGTTGGGCAGCACGAGGTCACCCAGCGTCGTGGACATGTCGACCATCAGTGGCCACCAGTCCCCGGCGCCCCGACGGCATCGCTCGGCACCCGCCACACCCCGTCCTCGAAGGCGTCCCACCGCACCCGGTCACCACGGAACACCGGCCCCTCGACGCACGAACGCACCATCCGGGTGAGGCCGTCGTTGCCCTGCACCGGCAGCACACAGGTCATGCAGACCCCGATCCCGCAGGCCATCGACTCCTCGACGGCCACCTGCGCGACGGCCCCGTGCGCGGTGGCGACCTCGGTGACCGAGCGGAGCATGCCCATCGGCCCGCACGCGTACGCGACGGCCGCCCCCGATTCGTCGATCACCCGTCCGAGCACGTCCGACACCCATCCGCGGTGCCCGGCGGAGCCGTCATCGGTCGTGACCGTGACACCGTCAGACGTGCGACGTGCCTCGACGACGCCGAAGAGCCGGTCCTCCGAGGCCGCGCCCAGCACCATCTCCACGTGACACCCTCGCTCCCGCAGCACCTCGGCGAGCCAGAACAGCGGGGCCGAGCCGTAGCCGCCACCGACGAGGACGCACGGCACGGCCTCGGACGGCAGGGGGAAGGGCCGCCCGAGCGGCCCGACGACGTCGACGGGGTCGTGCGGCCCCAGACCCGCCAGCCACGTGGTACCCGCCCCGTGGGCCGACACCACGATGTCGACGGTGCCGCCATAGGTTCCCGACGGGGTCACCTGGTGGATCGAGAAGCACCGACGCAGGAGGTTGGCAGAGGTCTCCCCGCCCACCGCCAGGGCCACGAACTGGCCGGGTCGAGCGAGCTCGGCGACCCCCGGGGCCACGAGGGTGAGGTGGTGGTAGGCACCGGCCCGCCGGTTGGTGATGACCTCGCCGCTGACCTGCACGACCTGGCTCATGCGCCCTCCTCCACCCCGAAGAGGTCCAGCGCCGCGGTGTGCTCCTGCAGCGAGGTGACACCGAGGTCTCCGTGCATGACGGCCTCGATGGCCAGCACGGCGGCCGCGAGCTGCTGGACCGTGGTGATGATCGGCTTGTCCATCGCGGTGGTGGCCGCGCGGATGGCATAGCCGTCGGCGCGGGCCGAGGCGCTCGGACCGCTGGGACTGTTGACCACCATGTCGATCTCACCGGCGTTGATCCAGTCGACGATCGAGCGCCCGTCCGCGCCGCGTTCAGCGTGCTTGAGGACAACCTCTGCTTCGATGCCGTTGCGCCGCAGCACGTCTGCGGTGCCGGAGGTCGACACCACCCGAAAGCCCAGGTCGACGAGTCGCTTCACCGGGAAGATGATCGCGCGCTTGTCGCGGTTCGCGACCGAGACGAACACCGTTCCCGTGGTGGGTAGCCCGCTGATCGCGCCGAGCTGGGACTTGGCGAACGCCCGGCCGAAGTCGACGTCGATGCCCATGACCTCGCCGGTGGAGCGCATCTCGGGCCCGAGGAGGCTGTCGACGACCAGGCCCTCGGCCGTGCGGAACCGCTTGAAGGGCAGCACGGCCTCCTTGACCGACATGGGGGCGTGCGCCGGCATCCGGCCACCGTCGGTGTGCGCCGGGAGCATGCCCTCGGCCCGCAGCTCGGCGATCGAGGCCCCGAGCATGATCCGGGCTGCGGCCTTGGCCAGGGCGACACCGGTGGCCTTGGCGACGAAGGGCACCGTGCGCGATGCCCTAGGGTTCGCCTCGAGCACGTAGAGGATGTCCTGGGCGAGTGCGAACTGCACGTTCATCAGCCCGCGCACCCCGATGCCCTGGGCCAGCGCGAGGGTCGACGCGCGCACCCGCTCGAGCTCACCGGTTCCGAGCGTGACCGGCGGGAGGGTGCAGGAGGAGTCGCCGGAGTGGATGCCGGCCTCCTCGATGTGCTCCATGATGCCGCCGAGATACATCTCCTCGCCGTCGTAGAGCGCATCGACGTCGATCTCGATCGCGTCGTCGAGGAAGCGGTCGATGAGCACGGGGTGGTCGGGGCCGGCGAGCGTGGCGCGCTCGACGTAGCCGGAGAGGGTGACGTCGTCGTAGACGATCTCCATACCCCTCCCCCCGAGCACGTAGGAGGGCCGCACGAGCACCGGGTAGCCGATCTCGCGGGCGATCTCGACAGCCTCCGGTGCGCTGTATGCCGTGCCGTGCTTGGGTGCCGGCAGCTGGGCCTCGGCCAGCACACGGCCGAAGGCACCACGGTCCTCGGCGAGGTCGATCGCCGCGGGGCTGGTGCCCACCATGGGCACACCCTCGGCCTCAAGCGCCTTGGCGAGCCCCAGCGGGGTCTGGCCGCCGAGCTGCACGATGACGCCTGCCACCGGGCCTGCCTTGGTCTCTGCGTGCACGACCTCGAGGACGTCCTCGAGGGTGAGCGGCTCGAAGTAGAGCCGGCTGCTCGTGTCGTAGTCGGTCGAGACGGTCTCGGGGTTGCAGTTGACCATCACGGTGTCGTAGCCGGCGTCACGCAGGGCGAAGCTGGCGTGCACGCAGGAGTAGTCGAACTCCACTCCTTGGCCGATGCGGTTGGGGCCGGAGCCGAGGATGATGACGGCAGGTCTCTCGCGCGGCGACACCTCGTCCTCCTCGTCGTAGGAGCTGTAGTGATACGGCGTGCTCGCCGCGAACTCGGCCGCACAGGTGTCGACCGTCTTGTAGACCGGGCGCACCCCGAGGGCGTGCCGCACCCCACGGACCACCGCCTCCGGCATCCCCCGCAGGGTGGCGATCTGCGCGTCACTGAAGCCGTGGCGCTTGGCCAGCCGGAGCACGTCGAGGGTCAGCTCGCTCGAGGCGGCCACCGCTTCGGCGATGTCCTCGATGAGGGACATCTGGTCCAGGAACCAGGGGTCGATACCCGTCGCCTCGTGCACTTCCTCGACGGACAACCTTCCGCGCAGTGCCTGCTGGACGAGCACGATGCGACCGTCTGTCGGTCGGCGTGCCTGGTCGAGCACCTCGCGCGCCTCCTCGGCAGTGGGCCGGGGCCCCTCCCAGTGGAAGCTGCTGCCCTTCTTCTCCAGCGACCGCAGTGCCTTCTGGAGTGCCTCCGTGAAGTTGCGACCGATCGACATCGCCTCCCCGACTGACTTCATCGTCGTGGTGAGGGTGTCATCGGCGGCGGGGAACTTCTCGAACGCGAAGCGGGGCACCTTCACCACGACGTAGTCCAGCGACGGCTCGAAGCTGGCGGGCGTCTTCCGGGTGATGTCGTTGGGCACCTCGTCGAGGGTGTAGCCGATCGCCATCTTCGCCGCGATCTTCGCGATCGGGAAGCCGGTCGCCTTCGATGCGAGCGCGGAGGAGCGGGAGACCCGGGGGTTCATCTCGATGACGATGATGCGGCCGTCCGCCGGGTTGACCGCGAACTGGATGTTGCAGCCACCGGTCTCGACGCCCACCTCGCGGATCACGGCGATGCCGATGTCGCGCAACCGCTGGTACTCGCGGTCGGTGAGCGTGAGCGCCGGGGCGACGGTGATGGAGTCGCCGGTGTGCACGCCCATCGGGTCGAGGTTCTCGATCGAGCAGACGACGACGACGTTGTCGGCGTGGTCGCGCATCACCTCGAGCTCGTACTCCTTCCACCCCATGATCGACTCCTCGAGGAGCACCTCGGTGACCGGGGAGTACTGCAGGCCGGCCCCTCCGATGCGCACCAGCTCGTCCTCGTCGTGGGCGAAACCGCTGCCCAGCCCGCCCATCGTGAAGGACGGGCGCACGACCACGGGATAGCCGAGCTCGTCAGCGGCAGCGAGGAGCTCACCCATCGTGTGGCAGATCGTGGAGCGCGCCGACTCTGCACCGCACCGCTCCACGACCCCCTTGAACTTCTGGCGGTCCTCCCCCAGCTGGATCGCCTCGACGCTGGCGCCGATGAGCGGGCAGTCGTACTTCTCCAGCACACCGCGGTCGTGCAGCTCGATCGCGCAGTTGAGCGCCGTCTGGCCGCCCAGGGTCGCCAGCACGGCATCCGGTCGCTCCTTGGCGATGATCAGCTCGACGATCTCGGGGGTGATCGGCTCGACATAGGTCGCGTCGGCGAACTCCGGGTCGGTCATGATCGTCGCCGGGTTGGAGTTGACGAGGATGACGCGGATGCCCTCCTCGCGCAGCACCCGGCACGCCTGGGTTCCGGAGTAGTCGAACTCGCACGCCTGACCGATGACGATGGGACCGGAGCCGATGACGAGCACGCTCCGGATGTCGTCCCTCTTGGGCATCAGGCACCCGCCTTTGCTGTGGTCGTGGCGTTCATCAGGTCGACGAAGCGGTCGAAGAGGTAGGCGGCGTCGTGTGGACCGGCCGCGGCCTCGGGGTGGTACTGCACCGAGAAGGCCGGCACGTCGAGGCAGTGCAAGCCCTCGACGACGTCGTCGTTGAGGCACACGTGGCTCACCCGCACCCGCCCGAAGGGGGTGTCGGAGTCGCGGTCGAGCGGCGCGTCCACGGCGAACCCGTGGTTGTGCGCGGTGACCTCCACCTTGCCCGTCGTGCGGTCCATGACCGGCTGGTTGATGCCGCGGTGCCCGTATTTCAGCTTGTAGGTGCCGAAACCCAGTGCGCGGCCGAGAATCTGGTTGCCGAAGCAGATGCCGAAGTACGGGATCCGCTCGCCGAGCACGGCCCGCACGAGCTCTGCCTGGTGCTCCGCGGTGCTCGGGTCGCCGGGCCCGTTGGAGAGGAAGACGCCGTCCGCGCCCACCGCGCGCACGTCCTCCAGGGTCGCGGTCGCCGGGAGCACGTGCACCTCGATGCCGCGCTCGGCCATCATCACCGGCGTCATCGCCTTGATCCCGAGGTCGACCGCGGCCACGGTGAACCGCTTCTCCCCCACCGCTGGGACGACGTATGCCGTGTCGGTGGCCACCTGCTCGGCGAGCGAGGCGCCGGCCATCTCCGGGGCCTCGCGCACCACGGCCAGGAGCGCCTCGACCGGCCGGGCGGCAGCTTCGCCGGAGAAGATGCCCACCCGCATCGCGCCGCGCTCGCGCAGGTGGCGCGTCAGGGCCCGGGTGTCGAGGTCACAGATGCCGACGACACCCTGGGTGTCGAGCTCGTCCTCCAGGCTGCGCCGCGAGCGCCAGCTCGAGGGTCGCAGCGCGGCATCGCGCACCACGTAGCCGGCCACCCAGATCCGGGCGGACTCGTCGTCCTCGTCGTTCCAGCCGGTGTTCCCCACGTGCGGCGCGGTCATGACGACCACCTGCCGGTGGTAGCTCGGGTCGGTCAGGGTCTCCTGGTAGCCGGTCATCCCGGTGGAGAAGACGGCCTCCCCGACCGTGCTGCCTCGCCTGCCGTAGGCGGACCCGGTGAAGGTGCGCCCGTCCTCGAGGACGAGTCGGGCGGGCTCACGGATGGTCAGCACGTGGTCGGCTCCCCTCCCCGGGCGGTCACGGCGCCGCCCAGGATCGTCGTGTGCACGGCGCCCCGCAGGCTGGCACCGTGCCACGGGGTGTTGCGGGACAGGGACTGTGACGCATCTCGGTCGATGGTCACGGTGGCGTTCGGGTCGACCAGCACCAGGTTCGCCCGGATGCCGGGAGCCAGGAGGTTGCCGTGGTCGGCGAGGCCGGCGATGCGTGCGGGGGCCGTGGACATCACTCGCGCGAGGTCGTGCCACCCGAGGCGCCCGTCTGCGACGAGGAGGTCGTGCACCACCGCGAAGGCGGTTTCGAGCCCCAGCATCCCGAAGGCTGCGTCGACGAAGGCGTGCTCCTTGTCGTGCCGGGCGTGCGGGGCGTGGTCGGTGGCGACGGCGTCGATCGTGCCGTCGACCAACCCGGCGCGCAGGGCCTCCTGGTCCTCGCTCGGTCGCAGCGGGGGGTTGACCTTGAAGACCGGGTCGTAACCGGTGAGGAGCTCGGTGCCGAGGGCCAGGTGGTGCGGGGTGACCTCCGCCGTGACCGAGATGCCCCGGGCCTTGGCCCACCGCAGCACGTCGAGTCCCTCGGCAGTGGTCACGTGGGCGACGTGCACCCTCGAGCCGGTGTGCTCGGCGAGCATGACGTCACGGGCGATGATGCTCGCCTCGGCGACGGGCGGCCAGCCCGGCAGGCCGAGCCGGCCGGAGAGCTCCCCCTCGTGGCAGCAGGCGCTCGGGCCGGCGAGTGCGGGGTCCTGGCTGTGCTGGGAGACCACCCCACCGAACGCTCGGACGTATTCGAGGGCTCGTCGCATCACCCGACCGTCGGCCACGCAGTGACCGTCGTCGGAGAACACCGAGACCCGGGCGCGGGAGCGGTGCATCAGGCCGAGCTCGGCGAGCTCGCCACCCTGGAGTCCCTTGGTGACGGCCCCGATCGGCACGACGTCGACCAGGCCGGCGGCGCGCCCGAGATCGAGGACGCGTTCGGCGGCCTCGGCCGTGTCGGTGACGGGGCTGGTGTTGGCCATGGCCAGGACGGCGGTGAACCCGCCGACCGCCGCGGCCCGGGAGCCGGACGCGATCGTCTCGGCGTCCTCTCGGCCGGGCTCGCGCAGGTGGGTGTGCAGGTCGACGAAACCCGGGAGGAGCACCAGCCCGTCTGCGTCGAGGACCGTGACCTCACCCGGGGCATCGACGTCGGTGCCGGCGGCGGCCACGACTCCGTCGCGCAGGAGCACGTCGCCACGCTGGGAGGTGCCGTCGGCGGCATACCAGGTCGGTCCGCTCAGGAGCAGGTCGCTCATGCTGCGGCCCCCTCTCCCGCGAGCAGGTGGTAGAGCACGGCCATCCGCACCGCCACTCCCGCCGAGACCTGGTCCAGGACGAGGCTGCGCGCCGCGTCGGCTGCGTCGGCGCTGATCTCCAGGCCGCGGTTCATCGGCCCGGGGTGGCAGATCACGGCCTCGGGGTTGGCGTCTCCGAGGGCCCGCAGCCGTTCCCGGGTCAGGCCGAACCCCACGGTGTACTCACGGGCGGTCGGGAAGAACCCGCCGCCCATCCGCTCGCGCTGCACCCGCAGCATCATCACGGCATCCGGCCCGCTCGACAGCACCTCGTCGAGGTCACCGGAGCACACGAGACCTTCTGCGGCAGACCAGGTTCCGATGCCGCTGGGCATCAGGGTGGGCGGCGCCACGAGGGTGACGCGGGCGCCCAGGGTGCGCAGCGTGATCGCGTTGGAGCGGAAGACCCTGCTGTGGGTGAGGTCGCCGACGAGCACGACGTGGCGCCCCTCGAGGTCACCGATGCGCTGCTCCATCGTGTAGGCGTCGAGAAGGGCCTGCGTGGGGTGCTCATGGGTGCCGTCGCCGGCGTTGATCACGCTCGCGTCGACCCACTGCGCGACCTGGTGGCAGGCTCCGCTCGCACCGTGGCGCATGACCAGGGCGTCGACCGCCATCGCGTCGATCGTGCGCACCGTGTCGCGCAGCGACTCCCCCTTGCTCGCGGAGCTGCCCTTGCCGGTGATGTTGATCGTGTCGGCCGACATCCACTTCCCGGCGATCTCGAAGCTGCTGCGGGTGCGGGTGGAGTCCTCGAAGAAGAGGTTGACCACGGTGCGGCCGCGCAGTGTCGGCAGCTTCTTGACGTCGCGGTGCTGCACCTCGTGCATCTCCGCCGCGGTCGCGAGGAGCTCGCGGATGTCCTCGCGGGTGAGGTCCGCGCTGGAGAGCAGGTGGCGCCTCATCGGCTTCCCCCCGCGATGCGCACGACGTCCTCGCCGCCGTCGAACTCCGCCAGGCGCACCTGGACCTTCTCCTCGTGCGAGGTGGGCAGGTTCTTCCCGACGTGGTCGGCCCGGATCGGGAGCTCCCGGTGCCCGCGGTCGACCAGCACCGCCAGGCGCACCGCGCGGGGCCGGCCGAGGTCGGAGAGCGCATCGAGGGCCGCGCGGATGGTCCGGCCGGAGTAGAGCACGTCGTCGACCAGGACGACGACCTTGTCATCGACGCCGTCCACCGGGATCTGGGTGCGCATCGGCGCCCGGGTGGGCTGGTGGCGCAGGTCGTCTCGATGCATCGTCACGTCGAGGGAGCCGACGGGCACCGGGGTGCCCTCGACCTCCAGGATGAGGCCGGCCAGCCGCTGCGCGAGCTCGACGCCGCGGCTGGGGATGCCCAGAAGGACGAGGTCGTCGGCGCCCTTGTTGTGCTCGAGGATCTCGTGCGCGATGCGGCGCAGTGCACGCGAGACGTCGGCGGGGCTGAGGACGGTGCGACCCGAGGGGTCGAGGGGGTGACCGGGTGGCACGGTCGAGTCGGCGCGGTTCATGGCGCAGACCTCCTTCCCTGCCTCACTGGACAGGTCGTTAAAGGATGTCGAACGCGGCACACTCTACGGTGTCCTCGCCCGAGCCGCGCCACCCGGCCCGCCCATTGGACTGCAGGAGCGCGGGGTGACGATCCACCGGCCCGCATCCGCATCGACGCTGTGTCCAGATACCGAAATCCATAACGAATTCCTATGTCGTGAGTAACATGGTGTGATGCACTGGTCCTCCCACCGGCGCGAAGGAGGCCCCATGCAGATCACGACCACGACCCCCTCCAGTGCGCCGATGTGTCCGCCGGCGCCCGAGCCTGCGCCCCACCAGGGCATCGTCCCGCCGCGCGACGCGGATGCCGCCACCTACCGCAGGTGGATCGCATCCTCCCCCTGGCCCGAGGTCGTCTTCGCCTCCGCCGGCGCACGCTGACTCCCCCCGCGGTCCAGCCTCGCCCGCATCGCCACCCGGTGCCCGTGCCGGGCCATGCCCAGTGCCTCCTCTGCCTCGACGGACGATCGCAGGTGAGGGGGCAGCGGAGGCTGGAGCACGGCATACCCGTGGGCGGCGTAGAACGGCGCGTTCCACGGCACGTCCGCGTACGTGGTGAGGGTGATCTCGGTGCCCCCGCGGGCCATCACCTCTGCGTGCACCGCCTCCAGCAGGGCCGAGCCGATGCCACGACGACCATGCTCGGGGAGCACGGCGAGCTGGTCGAGGTGCCAGTGACCATCGAGGTCGAGGGCGTGTGCGAAGCCGAGCACCGGGTCTCCGGCGACGAGGATGAACCCCGGCTCGGCCGCCCGGTCCTCACCGGTGTCCGACGCCGGCCACCCGGTCGGGCCGAACCGTTCCTCGAAGATGCCGTCAGCGGCATCCTCCACCTCGGCGAGCTGAGCGAGGTCGAGTGCCGTGGCCGATCTGATGAGGCTCATCCTGAGAGGATGCCGCCGCGGAGGCGGCCGGACAAGCGGGTTTCGGGTGCGGCGAGCGGGCTCAGGCCAGGGTGGGTTTGACCTCGAGGAGCCGGCCGAGGAGGCCGTTGACGAACTTCGGGCTGTCGTCGGTGGAGATCTCCGTCGCCATCGAGACCCACTCGCTGATCGCGACCGGCCCGGGGACGTCGGTGGAGTAGAGCACCTCGAACGCACCCAGGCGCAGGATCGCCCGGTCGACCGCCGGCATCCGCTGGATGGACCAGCCCTGCGAATAGGTGGTGAGCAGCTCGTCGATCTGGGTCCAGTGCTCGACCACCCCGGAGACGAGGTCAGCAGTGAACTCCGAGAGCGGCGCCTCGGTCACGGGCGCGGCGAGGCGCTCGCGGAGCAGGTCTGCGGCGTTGAGCCCGCGCTGCTCGGCCTCGAAGAGCAGGTCGAGCGCGCGCTTGCGGGCCTTGGTGCGTGCGGCCACGAGTCAGCTGACCCGGCCGAGGTAGGAGCCGTCGCGGGTGTCGACCTTGATCTTCGTGCCGGTCTCGAGGAAGAGCGGGACGGCGATCTCGGCGCCGGTCTCGACCGTCGCGGGCTTGGTGCCGCCGGTGGAGCGGTCGCCCTGCAGGCCCGGCTCGGTGTAGGTGATCTCCAGCACGACGGACGCGGGGAGCTCGATGAAGAGCACCTCTCCCTCGTGGCGCGCGACGATGGCGTCCTGGTTCTCCAGGAGGTACTTCGCGGCGTCGCCGACCTTCTCGGGGGTCACCGAGACCTGGTCGTAGGTGTCGCCGTCCATGAAGATGAAGTCGGTGCCGTCGTTGTAGAGGTACTGCATGGTGCGCTTGTCGACGTTGGCCGTCTCGACCTTGACGCCCGCGTTGAACGTCTTGTCGACGACCTTGCCGCTCAGCACGTTCTTCAGCTTGGTGCGCACGAACGCCGGGCCCTTGCCGGGCTTGACGTGCTGGAACTCGATGACGGTCCAGAGTTGGCGATCGATGTTGAGGACGAGGCCGTTCTTCAGGTCGTTGGTCGATGCCACGTGCGGGACTCCATTTTCACTGATTCGGTATGCCGCGGGCCCGGCTGCGGGCGCGCGTCACCCCTGTCAAGGGGGCGGGATCGCGTCGAAGTCTAGCGTCACGACGGCCGTCGGCCGCGCGGTCAGCGGTCTGCGCGCGACGCGGCAACCGATCGTGAGTCTCGGCGCGAATCGCTCGCGCCCTCAGCACAGGGTCGTGCGCGAACCACAGGGTGCACCGTGTGGTTCGAGAACCAAGCTCTGCTAGCAGAGGTTAGGTGAGGGCGGGAGGGGTCAGTGGGGGCGGGAGGATCAGCGGGGGGCGAGCGCGGCGTAGGCGGCGTGGAGCAGGTCCTCGTCAGGACCCTCCAGCCGCACCGGGCGACCGATGTCCTCCAGGACGATGAAGCGCAGCAACGCCCCTCGGCTCGTCTTGTCCCGGCGCATCGCGGCCAACAGGTCCTCCCACCGGTCCTGCCGGTATGCCGTGGGGAGACCGACAGCGGTCAGCACCTCCCGCTGCCGCTGCACGACGGCGCGATCGAGGTGACCGGAACGCCACGCGAGCTCGGCGGCATACGTCATGCCGATGGCGACGGCCTCCCCGTGCCGGCGCCGGTAGCCCTCGACGTGCTCCACCGCGTGCCCCAGGGTGTGCCCGTAGTTGAGGATCTCGCGCAGCCACGACTCGGTGAGGTCCTGGGCGACGACCTCCGCCTTGACGGCGATCGCGCGCTCGACCAGCTCGCGCAGGTGCGGCCCGTCCCAGCGCGTCGCACCGTCGGGGTCGGCCTCGACGAGGTCGAGGATGCGCGGGTCGGCGATGAGCCCGGCCTTGATCACCTCGGCGAGCCCGGCGACGAGGTCGGCGCGCGGCAGGGTGCGCAGCGCGTCGAGGTCGCAGAGCACCCCCGCCGGCTCGTGGAACGCCCCCACGAGGTTCTTGCCCTGCGCGGTGTTGATCCCGGTCTTCCCACCCACGGCCGCGTCGACCATGGCGAGCAGCGTCGTGGGCACGTGCACCACTGCGACGCCGCGCAGCCACGTCGCCGCGACGAAGCCCGCCAGGTCGGTGACCGTGCCCCCGCCGACGGAGACGACGGCATCGGAGCGGGTGAAGCCCTCCTGCCCGAGGGTGGCCCACAGGGAGGAGGCCACCTCCGCGGTCTTGGCGACCTCGTTGTCGGGCACCACGGCCTCGTGCACGATGAGGCCGCCACCTCTCAGGTGCGCCACCACCGGCTCGGCGAGGAGGGCGAGGGGCTCGGGTCGCACCACGAGCACCTGGCGCACGCCGTCGCCGAGCAGGTCGGTGACCCGGCCGGAGACACCGTGGCCGACGACGACCTCGTAGGAGTCGCCCACCCCGATCACCGAGGGTGAGGAGCTCACTGCTCCCCCAGCAGGGCGGCCACCTCGGCAGCCACGTCCTCCGGTGCCCGCCCGGCCGTGTCCACGCGGTGGGCGCTGACCCGCTCGTAGATCGGGCGGCGGTCGGCCATCAGACGCACCCACGAGGACCGGGGGTTGACCGCGAGCAGCGGCCTGCTGGTGTCGAACCCGACCCGCTTGGCCGCGTCGGCGATGCCCACGTCGAGGAAGACCACGACGTGCCCCGCGAGCAGCACCTCGGTCGTGGGGTCGACCGGGGCGCCGCCGCCCAGGGCCAGCACCCCCGGCTCCTCAGCCAGCGCCCGAGCCACCTCGGCCCGCTCCAGGTCACGGAACGCGCCCTCACCGTCCTCGACGAAGATGTCGGCGATCGAGCGCCCCTGCGCCTGCTCGATGGCCTGGTCGGTGTCGTGCAACGGCACCCCGAGGAGGCCCGCGAGAGCCCGCCCCACGGTGGTCTTGCCGGCGCCCGGCGGCCCGACGATCACCGCGCGAGACATCAGGCCTCCCAGGTGCGCATGGAGGCCGGGATCGACGCGATGTATGCCGCGTGGTTGCGTGCCGTCTCGGCGACCGAGTCGCCACCGAACTTCTCCAGGGCCGCCTCGGCGAGGACGAGCGCGACCATGGCCTCGGCGACCACACCGGCCGCAGGGACCGCGCACACGTCGGAGCGCTGGTGGATCGCCTTGGCCGGCTCGTCGGAGGCCACGTCGACGGTGTCGAGTGCCCGGGGCACGGTGGAGATCGGCTTCATCGCCGCGCGCACCCGGAGCAAGCCCCCCACCGACATCCCACCCTCGGTGCCCCCGGCCCGGCCGGTGCGACGGCGGATCACCCCGTCGGCGCCGCGTTCCATCTCGTCGTGGGCCTGGGACCCGCGGCGCCTGGCGGTGGCGAACCCGTCACCGACCTCGACGCCCTTGATCGCCTGGATGCCCATCAGCGCAGCAGCGAGCCGGGCGTCGAGTCGTCGGTCCCAGTGCACGTGTGAGCCCAGCCCCGGGGGCAGCCCGGTGACCACCACCTCGACCACCCCTCCGAGCGTGTCCCCGTCCTTGTGCGCGGCGTCGACCTCAGCCACCATCGCGGCGGACCCGACCCGGTCGAAGGCCCGCACCGGGTCGGCGTCCAGCGCCTCGACGTCGTCGGCGGTCGGAAGGGCTGCGTCCTCGGGCACCGCGGCACCACCGATGGCGACGGTGTGGGACACCAGTCGGATGCCGTAGGCCTGCTCCAGGAACCGGGCCGCGACCTCTCCGAGTGCGACCCGGGCCGCGGTCTCGCGCGCCGAGGCACGCTCCAGCACGGGGCGGGCATCCTCGAACCCGTACTTCTGCATGCCGACGAGGTCTGCGTGGCCGGGGCGCGGACGGGTGAGCGGCCGGTTGCGGGCGATCTCCTTCTCCGCGTTCACGTCGTCGGCGGCCGCGAGGTCAGCAGGGGCAACCGGGTCCGGGCTCATCACCGTGCGCCACTTGGGCCACTCCGAGTTGCCCACCCGGATCGCGATCGGTGAGCCGAGGGTGATCCCGTGGCGCACCCCACCGAGGAACTCGACCTCGTCCTGCTCGAACTTCATCCGGGCGCCGCGGCCATAGCCCAGGCGTCTCCTCGCGAGGGCCGCGGCCAGGTCGCGCGAGGTGACCTCCACCCCGGCCGGCAACCCGTCGATCGTCGCGACCAGTGCGGGGCCGTGCGACTCCCCCGTGGTCAACCAGCGCAGCATGCCCCGAATCCTCGCACGGGGTCTCAGCCCGCCACGAGGGCGGTCAGGATCCGGGACGTCCCGGCGATCGCCACCCAGGCACCCAGGCACATGGCCGGTCCGTAGGCGATGGAGGTGCGCAGCCCCACCCGGCCCAGGACCAGGAGCGCGATGGCCGCGACGCCGCCGACGAGGAAGCCGGCCAGCAGCCCGACGACCGCGTGGTCGATCCCGAGCCAGCCGAGGAGGGCGCCGATCAACGGTGCCAGCCGGATGTCCCCGCCGCCGACACCGCCTCCGGGCAGCAGCCCGAGCACGAGGTAGACCCCGCCGAGGACGACCGCCCCGATCAGGGCGCCGAGCCACCGCGCCCCGCCGTCGGCGATCGTCGCGACCACCAGGAGCGCCACCTCGGCAGCGGCGGTCGGCACGACCAGCCCCACCGGCAGGCGGTGCACGTCGAGGTCGATCCAGATGAGCCCCACGGTGAGCCAGGCGAACAGCAGGTATGCCGGGAGTGCCGCCCATTGGGCCAGGTCACCGACCGCCCAGGTCGCCAGGGCCGCCAGTGCACCGGTGGTGACCCCGGGCCACCAGTTCCGTCCCGGGGCGTGGTCCGCCTCGTCCTCCGCGATCCGGTACCCACCCGTCGAGAGCTCCCGCCCGGTGAGGTGCCCCACCCCGCCCATCACCACGGCGAGGACCCCGATGACCCACCACGCCGGGTTCACGAGCCTGCGCCCAGGGCGGCGACACCCGCCGCGCGCATGACGTCCACCGGCGGCCGGCGGCCGGTGAAGAGGCGGAACTGCTCGGCTGCCTGCTCCACGAGCATGTCCAAGCCGGGGACGACGACCATCCCGGCAGCGAGCGCCGCCGTGGCCAGCGGAGTCGGCCACCCGGCATACACCACGTCCAGGAGCAGGCCGGAGTGCGACGCGGGCACCGTGGCGGCCACGTCCTCACTCGCGCCGGCCGGAACCGTGGAGACGACGACGTCGTCCTTCGTGGTGACCCACGGACCGATCGCCGCGACCGACCCCGACCCGATTCCGATGTCGAGATCCAGCGCCCAGGCCAACAGGTCCGTGGCGCGGCCGGTGTCGCGGGCACGCACGGTGAGCACCTGCACACCGAGCTCGGCGAGGGCGAGCACACTCGAGCGCGCCGTGGCGCCGGCGCCGATGACCAGCGCGCGGCGGGGGACGTCGCGCAGGTGCGGACGCAGGGCCGCCACGATCCCGTGCACATCGGTGTTGGTGGCGTCCCACCCACCGTCCGCCCGGCGCACGAGGGTGTTCGCGGCACCGGCACGTCGAGCGACGTCGTCGACCTCGGCCGCGACCCCGAGGGCG
>JBDTDY010000048.1:0-2925 GCA_039922835.1 Ornithinibacter sp. | reverse complement strand
GGGAACTTCCCGCAGGCCTTCTCCCACCTCGCACTCATCGGTGCCGCCCTTTCGATCGAGGCGGCCACGGCCGCGCGTGACTCCCGGGGGTAGGTTCGGGGCCATGACGACCCAGGACCTCATCCCGTCAATCAGCGCGCACACCGAGAAGCTCCTCGACACGGCACGATCGCTGACCGACCAGGGCGCACCGACGCTGTGCGAGGGCTGGACCGCTGGTCACGTCCTCAGCCACGTGGCGCGCAACGCCGACGGGCTGGCAGGACTCGTACGCTCGGCGGTGGACGGCACCGGGGAGACGATGTATGCGAGCCCACAGGCCCGGGATGCCGACATCGACGCAGGCGCGGGCCGCCCCATCGACGTCCTGGTCGAGGACGTCCGCGCCTCCGCCGACCGCGTCAACCCGCTCTTGACCCGACTCGGCCCCGAGCACGACGCGATCATGGTCGATCGAACTCCCGGGGTGCCCTTCGCACCCGCTGGCCGGCTCCCCTTCGTGCGTCTGCGGGAGGTGGTCTACCACCACGTCGACCTCGACTCCGGATTCGGCTTCGAGGACGTCGAGCCTGGTCTCGCCCTGATCTTCCTTGACGAGGAGGTCACCCGCCTCAGGCGGGTCGACGCGCCGCCCGACCTGACGCTCGCGAGCACCGATGGTGAGGAGTGGACCGTCGGGAAGGGCACGGCACGGGTGTCGGGGTCACGAACAGCCCTGCTGGGGTGGTTGGCCCGGGGCGCGAGAACCGGGCTGGACACCACCTCCCTCCCCGATCTGCCGGCCGGGCGGTGACCCGATGACCTACACCGGCGACGTGGTCCCCGGCGGGCCGAGCGACGTCCGCGAGCTCGGCGCGGCCACCATCCGCAAGATGTCCGTGTCGACGATGCACAACAACGTCTACCTCATCACCTGCGCGGCCACGGGTGAGCAACTGCTGATCGACGCGGCCGATGACCCCGCTCGCTGCCTTGCTCTGGTTGACGAGGGGACGGGCCGGCTCAACCACCTCGTCACCACCCACCAGCACTGGGACCACGTCCGCGCCCTGGTGGACGTCGCCACCCGCACGGGGGCCCGCACGTATGCCGGGGCCGACGATGCTGACGCCCTCCCCCTCCCCGCGGACGTGCGTCTGCGACAGGGAGACGTCCTCACCGTGGGAAGGCTGGCTCTTGACGTCATCCACCTTCGCGGACACCCACCGGGCTCGGTTGCCCTGTCGTGGGCGGACCCGCACGGCATCCGGCACCTGTTCACCGGAGATGCCCTCTTCCCCGGTGGAGTCGGCAACACCAAGAACGACGGGCAGAGCTTCGAGAGCCTCTACCGCGACGTCGTGGACCGCGTCTTCACCACGCACGACGACGACACGTGGTTCTACCCGGGTCACGGTGGTGACTCGACGATCGGGGCTGAGCGACCGGGTCTGGAGGCCTGGCGCGAACGGGGCTGGTGACTCGCCGGACAGCGCTGCCTGGCGGCCTCGCGGTCGAGGGTGTCGAGCGCGGAGGGTCGGTTGCTGCATCGGGTCCCTCGTCAGCCCATCACGACCACGGTGTAGCCGCCGAACGCCAGCCCGTCCTGGGACGCGGTGACGCGGTAGACGTGGGCGCTGCCCGGAGCAGGCGGGTCGTCGTCCGAGTGCAAGGTGACGTGCGTGGCATCTCCCTCGACCTGGTGGGTCGCCCCGAACGAACCGCCCGCCAGGGAGAGCCCGACGGTTCCGGTGGCTGACGCGGGCGCCGGAAAAGTACCGCGGACACCCGTTCTCAGCTGGAGCCAGGGCATGTTCGCTGGATGCTCCCGGTGGACGGTCACCGTCGCTGGAGCCCCGTACAACGGGCCGACGCCGATCTTCACGCTGTGTTCCAGTGAGGACATCTGCGCTGCGGGGACCACGTGGACATTGCGTTGCCCGAGGTGGCGGTTGGCTGAGGCGTCCCATTCGGGGAGGGTCAGGAGGTCACCGACGTTGTCCCAGGCGCGCACCATCAGACACTCGTGACCACCGTTCAGGAAGGTCGGCACCCACGGTTCGGGGCACCTGACCACGTGATGCGCACGGCCGCTGCCACGGGCTCCCAGATGGGTCTTCTGACGCCCGATGAGGTGCGCTCGCTGAGGGTTGAACCCCAACGTCGGGTCGCACCAGTAGAACTCGACGATGACGTCATGGGCTGCGGCGTGGCCGAAGTTCCAGACGTGCGCATAGACCGTGTTCGGCTGACCGGCCAGCGCGCTCTCGCCGAGCTTCGGGGGTATCGGCGGTGCGACATCCGGGTGAACACCGGCGAGCAGGTAGATGTCCGGGCTCTCCCAGAACGCCCCGACAGTTGGTCGAGTACCCGTGTCGCCCGGGTTGCCGCGGAAGAACAGGAAGGGATGCGGAGAGTCCTTTCGCTCCCCCGGCCAACTGTTCGCCGGGTGCCTGCCACGGACGTCGTCGATGGTGACCGGCGAACCGTCGAGATCGCCCCTGTTCGTCCCGGGAGTTCGTTTCGGTCGACCCGGGCGGCCAGCGCCGGGATCGCGGGTCGAGTTGCCGTCCCCGCCAGTGCCACAGTCCGGTTTGCAGTCTCCACACCCGCGACTGCCGCCCCCGCGGCAGCCGCACTCGAACCCGCAGCCACAGCCGGAGCAGCCTCCGCACTGCGGCGGGGCCACGTGAAGGTCACTGTGATGGTCGACATTCATCGCGGACCTTCCTCGGCGGGACTCTGCCCAGGCGCTGCGTCGTGACTCGGGTCGCGCGATGGCGGTCGTCGGCGCCGATCGCGATCCAGGTACTGCACCTGCACCGGCAGCATTTTCCAGGCGCCGCTGAGGTCACGCGACACGAGGCTCCACTCCCGCGCGCCGCCGTCCCTGGTGGACCCCTCGGGCGGCACCTTCGGCTGGACGTAGGTCTGGCCGCGGACATT
>JBDTDY010000047.1:0-4126 GCA_039922835.1 Ornithinibacter sp. | reverse complement strand
CTCAGGACCGGCGCCCATCAGGGCGCGCGCGCGAAGCGCCCGCACGAGCCCGGGTTTCCCACCGAAACCCTTGTACACGGTTTCGGGTGACACCGCGGCCGCCTCGGCGATGCTGACGATCGTTGTCGCGGCGTACCCCTGGTTGAAGAACAACTCTTCGGCGGCGTCCAGGACGGTGCACCGGCGTTGCTCGGCCATGGTTCTGCGCCGCGATGCGTCGTAGTGCCGGGCCTTGACTCGTGGACTCAACAGGGTCATCCTCACTATTAGATACACACCACTGTATCCAACATATTGGAGGACGCATGGGACATGCAGCCTTCGCGCTCAAACTCCGCGACGCGACCAACAGCAAAAGCGTGACGCAGGTGTTGGGGTGCTTCGCCCAGGACTACGTCAACCAGACGCCCGCTCATCCTGGCCGCGGGTTCACCGGCAAGGACCAGGTCGGTGCGAACTGGGCCCAGATCTTCGCCGTCGTGCCCGACCACACCGCCACCCTCATCGCGTCAGCGCAGGACGAGGACACGGTCTGGACGGAGTGGGAGATGCAGGGCACCCGCACCGACGGAGCAGCACACCACCTGTGCGGACCGATCATCTTCGTGGTGCGCGATGGACTCGCCCACTCCGCGCGCTTCTACCTTGAACGAGTCGATGACCCCAATGACACCCACGCCGACGCGGATGCCGCCGTCCGACGGATCCTGACCTGATGATTGTGGTGGCCGGAGGGACCGGGCGACTGGGGTCCCGCGTCGTGGAGCTGCTCGAGCTGCGCTCAGAGAGCGTGCGCTCTCTGAGCCGGCACGCGGACGGTGATCTGCGCGACATCGCCGAACACGCGCTGAGCGGGGTGAGGGTCGTCGTTTCGTGTGTCACCGGGTTCCCGGGTCAGGAACCAGCAGGGGTGGACCGCGACGGCAACATCGCGCTCATCAACGCAGCCGCACGAGCCGGCGCCGACATGGTCCTTGTCTCCGTGCTCGGCGCGTCAGCCCACAGCCCCATGCCGTTGTTCAGGATGAAGCACGCCGCCGAAGAGCACCTGCGTCAAAGCGGAGCTTCGTGGACGATCATCCGCCCCGACGCGTTCGAGGAGACCTGGGTGGAGATCCTCGAGAAGACAGCCGGCCGCCGGAATCGACCCGTCGTGTTCGGCCGCGGCGACAACCCCTTCGCGTGGACGCGCGTCGACGACGTCGCCGCCCACGTCGTTCGCGCCGTAACCGACCCCCACCTGAGGGGCCACACCATCGACGTGACCGGACCCAACCCCCGCACCCTGGAACAACTCGCTCAAAGCGTGATGCTGAACCACGGATGGCAAGGCGAACCACGACACCTGCCACGTGCCGCCCTGCACCTCATCGCCCGCATCCCCGGCCAACCCGGACGCATGGCCACAGCCTCACTCGCCATGGACGTGCTCAACGCCCCAGTCTGATCACCACCCGGCGACGGTCACGCAGCGGAGTGGCGCACGTGGTGCTGACAGCACGTTGCCCGGAGTCGGCACGAGCCGCATCCCGGGGAGTAGCTGGACCCCGCCGCGGGAGTGGCCGCTTGAAGGACATAGAAGCATCAGTTCGTCGGACAGTCTCCCCGTCGCCGACGGGGGGGCGCGGTGTGACCTGGAATGTCGACCCCCTCGCGGATGGTGTCGCCCGCCCTGGTTCAGGGCGGTCTCGAGCTCGCACCGTCGGACGTTGATCGGCGGGCGGGGGAAGAGTCGGTTGCCGCCGCAGTGCTCGGAGCGCAGATGGGTGCTGGCGACAATATCGATGCTCACGAGGTCGAGGCCACGGGTGTCTATGGCGTGCGGGCGAGGATCGACGCCGGCCGCGAGCGGGTGCAGTGTGCGTCAGACCGGCGCCGACAATTACGCGGACATCTGGGCGTCCAACGATGCGTGCGTAAACGGGCATCCGTCCGCCCTCGACGAACAGGGAGCGGTGTAGGCGAGCTCGGTCACGTCGTGGTCGGTACGTCGTGTGTGCGTTCGTGCGTCCTGAGTTCGGGCAGGGCGGCTCTTCAGAAGGGCACGGCCGCGTCGAGGAGGTCGTGGGTCACCGGGTTGTCGGCGGTGCGTCCGGACAGGATGCGGCAGAAGTCGACGGCGTCGAGGGTCAGCTCGGGTCCGTCAGCGCCGTGTGAGAAGCGGCCCCCGGCCGCGCCGGTGAGATGGAGATGGTTTGGGCGCCCGCACCGGCCTGCCCATTCATCGACGACATCTGCAACCAGTCGACCGTCGTGCTCGGGTGTGAGCACCGGCTCGTGCCCGGTCGCCCGGCAGATATCCATGCGGTGCATCCAAGGGTCGCGGGTGAGGATGATGTCGATGAGGTATCCGTTGGTCCAGCGTTCGATCTCGCCGCCGACGTCCTGAGGGTCTGGCAACTTCATCCGGCGCACCAGAGCCGGGGTCCGCCGGCGTCCGCGCGCTGCGCGCGGGCCGACCTGCGCGAACCGGTCGATGAGCTCACTGGTGCTGAGGTGGGCATGCTCCTTGACCTGCAGGGCAGTGAGCGCGTCGAGCGGCGGGCCCTCCTGGCGTTTGGCGAGCAGGGACTGCCGCAGCGTCTCCTTCAGGCCGGTTGCCATGAGCGCCATCCCGACGGTGTGGCCCGCCATCGCTCTGACGTCCCACGCGGGACAGTCGGTGGGCTTGGTCCAGTCCTCGGGCGAGAGGGAGCGCATCAGGTCCAGTGAGCGCTGGTACTCCGTCTCCGCGAGTCGCATCGCCATGTCGCGGCACATTCGGGGCTGACGAGGCCCCGTCTCGGCGTGAGGGTGGTCAGTGATCTTCATGGGGTCCTCTTCCTTGGTGTTGCGCCAGGTGCAACTTCGCTGAGAAACATGTCGACCGCCCGGGGGAGGAGTCGTCGCCAACGCTCCCCCCCGGGGTCGTTGGCGTTCTGCTGGCTGGTCAGCCCCGCGAGGAGCCCCGTCCACAGGTCCGGCGCGTCGGGGTCGGTGATGCCCAAACTCTCCAGAAGCCGGTGCAGTCGCTCGATGGTCTGCACCGCGAACGCGTAGGACTCTGCACTCGGCGTGAAACCTGGGATGGGACGCTGATTCATCAGAGCGTTTTTCTCAGGGTCCGCAGACATCGCAGCCAACCACGTCGTCGCGACCGCCAGCAACGCCGCGCGCGGATCACCAGGGAGGTCTGGCTCGAGCGCTGCCGCAGTCGCGTCGAACTCCGCCCACGATTGACCGAACATTGCATCGATGATCATGAGTTTGGAGTCGAAGTGCCCGTAGAGCGATGGCGCGCGCATGCCCACCCGCTCCGCGACACTGCGCTGGGTCAACCCGGCCCACCCCGACTCACGCACCACCGCCCACGCGGCGTCAAGGATTTCATCTCGTGTGCCTTGACGGCGGCGCGCGACCCTATCGACGTTTGTTTCTCCTAACATAGTTAGAAGACTGGACCCTGAGTACGCGTCCCGTCAAGAGGAACCCGGATCCGGTGGTCCACCAGCTCTCGAGCCACCGACCGTCGGGCAACGGCGTGCGCGCGCCAACAAACCCGCACCTTCAACCAGGCCAGCATGGACACAACGGCGCAGCACCCTGCAGGTGCGTCTTGGAGGCCGTTCGTCCCACGTCCGCACGCGGCGGTGGGGGCTACGTATGACTTGCTGTGCTTCTCCCACGTGGGCGGCCTTGGGCGGGCGTCGACCATGACGAGAGGGAAGCTCCCCAACCGTCTGCGTGGCCCAGGGCAGTTCACCGGCATCACGAACGTCGGTGCAAAGTAGGCTCGGCTTCCTAACCCGTCCGAATTCGAGAACGCCCTGTACGTGGCGCCCATACGAGTGCCGGCCGTAGTGGCCGCAGCAAAGGACCTGGGTTGGTTTCGTGGTCACCGCCCAGCATGAGGAGCTGTCTGATGGGAAGGCACGCAAATGACATCAGTGAGAAGTCGAACGCTCACCGCGCTCCGGTCCATTGGAAAGTCTGGCTTGGCCTGGGGTTCGGTGCGGTTGCTGGCGGCGGCTCGGCCTTTGAGTACTACGCGGACGGGGCCCTCCAGCAGGCTCTCCTCGCTGCTTTGGTCTGCATCGGGTGCGTGATCCTCATGACATGGTTGGCGCTGCGGTAGGGACAGGGCCAC
>JBDTDY010000046.1:0-7067 GCA_039922835.1 Ornithinibacter sp. | reverse complement strand
CCAGGAACGTGATGTTGGCCGAGGAGGAGCCCCGCTCCCCCCGGCAACGACGGATCGCCGCAGGCGTCGCGCTCGCCGTGGTCGCCGCGCTGGGCACGGCGGCCTACCTGGGAGTGCACCACCTGGGCCAGCTCGTCACCGGGGAGGAGTGCCAGGTCACGGCATCCGGCAGCACCTTCGACTGGGCGCCCGACCAGGCGAGCAACGCGGCGGCGATCACGGCGATCGGGCTCAAGCGCGAGCTGCCACCGAGGGCTGCCAGCATCGCGATCGCCACCGCCATGCAGGAGTCGAAGGTGCGCAATGTGCGTTTCGGGGACCGGGACTCCCTCGGGCTCTTCCAGCAGCGGCCGTCCCAGGGGTGGGGCACCGCGGAACAGATCCTGGACCCGGAATACTCCACCAACACGTTCTTCGACGCCCTGGTCAAGGTGAAGGGCTACGAGACGATGGACATCGCCAAGGCGGCGCAAGCGGTGCAACGCAGCGCCGCCGGTGACGCCTACGCGCAGCACGAGGCCAAGGCCCGGGTCACGGCCTCGGTGTTCTCAGGTCAGACCCACGCCGGCATCGGGTGCGCCCTGAAGGACCCGCAGGCCGCGGGCAAACCCGAGGCGGTCGCACGGCTGCTGACGAAGGACTTCGGCCTCAAGGCGACGGTCGGCCCCGGCGCGGTGACCCTGACCGCCGGCGATGCCGACACCGCGTGGGCCGTCGCGTCCTGGGCGGTCGCCCGTGCGACCGACACCGGGGCCGTGCGGGTGACCGTCGCCGGTCGCGAGTGGCGCCGCGCCATGACGAAGTCGGCGCTGTCCTGGCACGGCACCAGCTCTGCGGCCACCCCCGCGGACGCCACCCGGGTCGTCATCCACCTCACCTGACCCACACCTCGCTCACCCCGTCCCCTCCCCCCTCCCCGACTTCGTCTGTCGTGCTGCAGCGACACGCCGACGTCGGGGCGGTGAATCAGCAACCTGACAGACGAAGTCGCGGAGTGCAAGAACAGTCGTCCAGCTCCGAGCGACACGCGGCGCAGCGGAAGGTCGCTCGACACGCACCTGTGGGGGCGGCTGCCCTGATCCGCGCGGCCAGGACCTGTCCACGCCCGACCGCACCGATCCCCCATCGCACCACCCCGAGCCCGGCTTCCCTCATCCGCCCTGCTCTCTCCTCGGCCCGGATCAACCTCTCGGCCACAGCGCGCTCATCCGCACCACCACCGAAGTCCCCCAGGAACTTGCCCCTTCCGTCCGCCTCCCCGACCACCCCGAGTCCACGCCAGAGCACGTCGGCCCGCCCGAGGAGCTCACCATGGTCGTAGACCTCCACCTGTGGAGTCCCCTGCTCGAGCCACCCGTGGAGAGTTGCGGCTGAGGCGGACTCGAGCCACGACTCGCGTCGGCCATCCGCCAGGCCGATGCCGAGACGCGCTGCCCGCACGCCCGGCCAGCGTGACTGCTCCCGCCGGATGCCGGCCAGTTCGCCTGGCGTGACGCCGCGCCCGACAACGGCATCCGCCACCGCCAGCGCGTCGGGGAACGGCAGACTGCGCAGGCAGTCCACCGCCGTGCGCGCGAGCGTCGTCACCTCGACGCCATCGATCTTCGTCACGTATCGACCCGGCAATGCGCACCGACGGACCCGAGCCCAGTCGGAGTCGTCGCTCCTGCGCACCTCGAGGTCGACCGTGAGGTCCGGCAGGTCCTGGATGACTCGCGGTGAGGGCAGGCTCCAGAGCAGGGCGGCGCTGACATGGCTCGCGACGGTGCGGGTGTAGCGGGACTGCGCTGCGGACACGAGCGCGAGGTGGCGTTCGGTCCGGTCGGCGAGGTGCCAGCGCACCGACTCGGCGTAGTGCTCGGGAGCGACCGACCGCACCTCACCGCGGGCGAGCATCCGCTCGAGCCTGGACCGACGAAGGTCGTGGCGGGCTGCATCGCCGCGAGTGAAGACGAGCGGGAGGTCGGTCGCGATCTGGGTCATGACGACACGGTGGCGCCACAACCCCCGGTCACGGCATCCGCACCATCTGTCCTGTGGACGGGCCCCACCGGCCTTGTGGGCTGTGGACGGCCGCGGAGGCGCCGACTTCGTCTGTCAGAACGTTGGATTCACTGGCGAAGAACGGCGTGTCGCCGCACCACGACAGACGAAGTCGGGGAGGGGTGGGTGGGTGGGGCGGTCAGCGCTGGTCGAGCGCGACGTAGTCGCGCTCGGGCTCCCCGACGTAGATCTGGCGGGGCCGGCCGATCTTGGTGGCCGGGTCGGTCATCATCTCGCGCCACTGGGCGATCCACCCGGGCAGTCGGCCGAGCGCGAAGAGCACCGTGAACATCCGCGTCGGGAAGCCCATCGACTTGTAGATCAGGCCGGTGTAGAAGTCGACGTTGGGGTAGAGCTTGCGCTCGATGAAGTACTCGTCGGCGAGTGCGATCTCCTCGAGCCGGATCGCGATCTCGAGCAGCTCGTCACCCCCGGCGGTCTTGGCCAGGATGTCGTGGGCGGTGTCGCGCACGATCGCCGCGCGGGGGTCGTAGTTCTTGTACACCCGGTGGCCGAAGCCCATCAGCCGGACCCCGTCCTCCTTGTTCTTCACCCGCTTCATGAACTCGTCCGTGGAGTACTCGGCGCCGTGGATCCGCTCGAGCATCTCCAGGACCGCCTGGTTCGCCCCACCGTGCAGCGGGCCGAAGAGGGCGTTGATGCCGGCGGACACCGAGGCGAAGAGGTTGGCCTGGGAGGAACCCACGAGTCGCACCGTCGAGGTCGAGCAGTTCTGCTCGTGGTCTGCGTGCAGGACGAGCAGCAGGTCGACGGCCTTGACGATGTCGGGGTCGAGGTCGTAGCCCGTGGCGGGGACCCCGAAGGTCATCCGCAGGAAGTTCTCCACGAGGCTGAGGTTGTTGTCGGGGTAGAGCAGCGGCTGTCCGATCGACTTCTTGTAGGCGTAGGCCGCGATGGTCGGCAGCTTCGCGAGGAGCCTGATCGTGGAGATCTCGACCTGCTCGGCATCGAAGGGGTCCAGGGCGTCCTGGTAGAAGGTGGAGAGCGCCGACACCGCCGAGGAGAGCACCGGCATCGGGTGCGCGTCGCGCGGGAAGCCCCCGAAGAATCCCTTGAGGTCCTCGTGCAACATCGTGTGCTGGCTGATCCGGTGCTCGAACGCGGAGAGCTCGTCGGCCGAGGGGAGGTGCCCGTAGATCAGCAGGTACGACGTCTCGATGAAGCTGGAGTGCTTGGCGAGCTGCTCGATCGGGTAGCCGCGATAGCGCAGGATGCCGGCGTCGCCGTCGATGTAGGTGATCGCGCTGGTGCAGCTCGCCGTGTTGGTGAAGCCGGAGTCGAGGGTGACGTTGCCGGTCTCCTTGAGCAGGGCGGAGATGTCGTAGCCGTTGTTGCCCTCGGTGGCCTTCACGACGGAGAGGTCGAGCTGCTTCCCGGCAGCGGAGAGAGTCGCACCATCGGTCATGTCGCGGTTCCTTGTCGTCGGCAGAGTCGAGATCCGGTCTGTTCGGACCCTACCCCCCGGTATCCGCGGCCGGAAACGGAACGTTCACGACGTGAGCCCTGCTCAACGTCCCAGACGCGCGGCGGCAGCGTCGATCCTCTCGTCCGTCGCGGTGAGCGCGACGCGCACGTGCTGGCGCCCCGCGCCGCCGTAGAAGTCCCCCGGAGCCACGAGGATGCCGTGGCCCGCCAGCCGCTCGACGGTCTCCCTGCAGTCCTCACCGGCGGTGCCCCAGAGGTACAACCCGGCCTCGGAGTCCTGCACGGACAGTCCGAACGCCTCCACGGCCGGCAACAGCCTGGCGCGGCGCGCGGCATACCGGCTGCGCTGTGCCGCGACGTGGGCGTCATCGCCGAGGGCAGCGAGCATGGCGCGCTGGACGGGCCAGGGCACGATCATCCCTGCGTGCTTGCGCACCTCGAGGAGACGTGCGACCAGTGTCGGGTCACCGGCGACGAAGGCCGCGCGATACCCCGCGAGGTTGGACTGCTTGGAGAGGGAGTAGACGCACAGGAGCCCCTCGTTCGACCCCCCTGTGACGCGCGGATCGAGGATCGAGGGCGTCGTGGGCGGGTCGAGGGAACCCGCGGGACGGGGCCGCCAGTCGAGCTCGGCGTAGCACTCGTCCGAGGCCACGACGACCCCGTGCTCCCTGGCCCAACGCACGACCTTCGCGAGGTGCTCGACACCCAGCACCTTCCCGGTGGGGTTGCCGGGAGTGTTGAGCCACAACAGCTTCGGCGTCGTGGCCTTGGTGAGCGGACCCAGCGCGGTGAGCGCGTCGGCCGCCACCGAGCTCGCCCCCGCCAGTCGCGCACCGACGTCATAGGTGGGGTAGGCGACCCGGGGGAAGGCCACGACGTCACCAGGGCCCAGGCCCATGATCGAGGGAAGCCACGCGACGAGCTCCTTGGAGCCCACGGTCGGAAGCACACCGGCCGGGTCCAGGCCGGGCACTCCGCGCCGGCGCTCGAACCACGCGGCGACCGCCTCTCGAAGGTCGGCAGTGCCCCAGGTCTGCGGGTAGCCGTGCGCGTCGGACGCGTCGGCCAACGCCGCCCGCACCACGTCGGGCGTCGGGTCGACCGGTGTCCCCACGCTGAGGTCGACCAGGCCCTGACCCGCAGCACCGGGAAGGGACGGGTCGGAAAAGGCACTCGCCCGCTCCTTGGCCGGAGCGAGCGAGTCCCAGGGGAAGTCGGGCAGCGAGCGCACCAGACCTACTCGTCGTGCTCCTGCGGAGGGAGGGCGGCGATGATCGGGTGGTCCTTGGGAATGACCCCCAGCTTGGCGGCCCCGCCCGGGCTGCCGAGGTCGTCGAAGAACTCGACGTTGGCCTTGTAGTAGTCCGCCCACTGCTCGGGGACGTCGTCCTCGTAGTAGATCGCCTCGACCGGGCAGACCGGCTCGCACGCACCGCAGTCGACGCACTCGTCGGGGTGGATGTAAAGACTGCGTTCGCCCTCGTAGATGCAGTCGACGGGGCACTCCTCGATGCAGGCCCGGTCCTTGAGGTCGACACAGGGCTGCGCGATCACATACGTCATGGTCCCCATACTATGCGGGCCATGGAGCAGCACGCGCCCGGGCCGGACGCCGGTCTCCGGGTTGGGACCCGGGTGGTCATCAGACACCGCCTCGACACCCCGGACCGGCACTCCGGCGCCACCCTCACCGACGTCGTCGGCGACCTCGTGGCGCTCGACGAGACCTCCTTGGTGGTGCTCACCCGACGCGGCGAGGTCACGGTGGCACGAGCAGGCGTCACGGCCACCCGCGTGATCCCCCCGCGCCCCTCCCGACGTGGCGCTCCCCACCGAGCACTGTCGGTGGAGGACCTCCAGCGGGTCATGGTCGGCGCCTGGCCCGCGATGGAGACCGAGCGGCTCGGGCAGTGGCTGCTGCGCGCCTCTCGCGGCTTCACCCAGCGCGCCAACTCGGTGATGACGGCGGGCGACCCCGGGATGCCGCTCGCCGAGGCGGTCGAGGTCGTACAGGGCTGGTATGCCGCGCGTGCACTCCCGGCGAACCTCACCCTCGCCGGGCCGGTCGGGTTCGACCCGATGGAGGACCCCCTGGGCGTCGAGCTCGCCCGGCGGGAGTACACGGCGCGCGTCCCCACCCACACCCTGACCGCTCCCACCCGACTGATTGCCCTCCAGCCACGCCAGTGGCCCCCGGAGGGGGCTCAGGGCGTGGCTGGAGGGCAATCAGTCGAGGGTCGGGGTGGGCCGGTGGTGGAGGTGGGTGACGTGCTCTCCGAGGCGTGGCTCACGGCATACCGGTCCTACCGGGACGCCGACGACATCGCCGTCCGCGCCGTCCTCACCCGGTCCCCACGCCAGGTCTTCGCGACGGTTCGCGAACCCGATGGGCGCGTCGTGGGCATCAGCCGCCTCGGCCTGGCCGACGGCTGGGGCGGGATCGCGGCGATGTGGGTGTCACCGCAGCGTCGCGGGACCGGGCTCGGAACGCGGATGCTGCTCGGCCTCGCGCGGGCCGCACAGGAGCGCGGGGCGAGCTCCTTGCACCTGCAGACCGACAGCGACAACATCGCGGCCCTCTCGTTCTACGAGCGACGCGGGTTCGAGCGGCACCACTCCTACGTCAACCTCACCCGCTGACGGCCCAGCCCGAGGTGGCGTGCCGGGCACACCGTGGGCCGGAACCGACCCTCCACTGAGCGCTCCCTGCCGTCACCGCGTGCAGGTGACGTCGTCCTCGGGGCCGTAGGTGGTCGTGAACTTCTCGGTCTTCACGACCTTCCCGCCCTGCTTGAAGATGCGGCCCACGTCCACCGTGAAGCCCTCCACCGGAGACTGGTCGACACAGCCCTCGGCGTTGTCGATGATCTTCTTGGGCGTCCTGATGTTGTAGCGCTTGCCCTTGGTGGCCTCGACGTCGTACTTCTTCGTGCCGGAGAAGGTCACCGTGATCGAGGTGTCCGTGGCGATGACCTCGATGAGCACCCCGCCGTCGGTCACGTTGGTGAACTTGTTGTGCACGTCCGGCCACGAGATCGTCGCCTCGCGGCCCTCGGGGTAGCGCGAGATGTAGTAGTAGTGCGGGGTCCACGCGTCGAGCTTCATGCCCGAGAAGAAGGCGGCGTTGAAGATCGTCGTCGAGACCTGGGAGATGCCACCGCCGGTGTTGTTGGCCGCCCGTCCGTTGTTGATGACGCCCGCCTCGACGTAGCCCTTCTCGGTGGTGCGCCGACCGAGGACGGCGTTCATGCTGAACTGCTCACCCGGCCGGATGTAGGTGCCGTTGATGACCTTCGAGGCGAGCTTGATGTTCTCCACCCGCGGCTGACCGGGTTGGTAGTAGGTGGTGAAGCTGGAGATCACGCCCTTCGGCAAGGTCGCCTTCGCCTTCGCCGTGGTGAACTCGGGCTCGGTCGCCTTGGTCGCGACGACAGCCGTGCGGGTCGTCGAGCCGATCGCCTTCCAGACCTCAGCCGTCACCGAGGCCGCGTCCAGGGCGAGGCCCGTGACGCTGGCCCGCACCGACGGAGTGCGCCCGGAGAAGGTGACGACGGCGTCCTTCGCCGCGGTCTCCA
>JBDTDY010000045.1:0-24039 GCA_039922835.1 Ornithinibacter sp. | reverse complement strand
TCGACGCATGAACGGCACTGGTTCCGACCCGCTCGGCTCGCTCCGCCAACGTCCTGATGCCGGCGGGTATCACGGAGCCGTCGGTGTCTCCCTCGGCAGAGAGGGTTCCCGTCAGTGGGCCGGGCCTGTTCGGCGCAACAGCGCCAGTTCCCGTCAGTGGGCCGGTCCTGCTCGGCGCAACAGCGCCGGTTCCCGTCAGTGGGCCGGGCCTGTTCGGCGCAAGAGCACCAGTTCCCGTGCCTGCGGCCGTTCCGGCCCGAAGGCCGACACTGCCGGCCTCGGGCGCCGCCACGTCACCGATCAGCGCTGGGACGGTCAACTGGACGGTGAAGCGCGCTGTGGCCCGCCCCAGAACCAGGTCGAGCATCGCATCAGCGCGCGCTTGGTCCAAGGTCTCGCAGGACCCGTCCTTCCGGTATCGCTGCGCCACGTCGTCGACAGCCGCCCAGGCCAGTGCCGACCGCTCTGCCGGGAAGGTGCCGAACCAGGCGTCCACGCCCGGCTCGTGCGCCCACCGTCGCACCGACCTGTCACGACGAGCGCGATCAACGCGCTGGCGAAGCCACTGCTCGTCGACCTTGGCCACCGCGCACCTCACTCGCCGTCGAACCTCGGCTCCGGACCGGCCCGGCAGCTGATCGACGACGGACGCCGATACCGAACCGGCGACGTGATCGGGGGCGTCGAACAGCTCCTCGCCGACGAGCCCCGCCCGCCACCCGTCGAGCAAACCGGCGGCCATCGCGTGGTGCAGAGACGGCATCACCCTCACCTCGCGGACCGCGAGGGACACCCTTCGCTGCGCCATGGCATCCGTAGCACCCAGCGGCCCAGCGACCAGTGCGGCGGCATCGAGGCGGATGTGCCCGACCCCGCGCGACCGCTCCTGAATCGTGCCGTCCTCGGCATGCACCGACTCCGTCGCCGCGATCTCGGCGATGGCCGCCGCCTGCACGGCGCCCAGTTGGTTGATCATCGCCTGCGACGTGGCAACCACCTCAACCCACTCGGCGACCGACCTCCGGGCGGTAGGGCTCGCGGACACCTCGGGCGAGCACCCAGACGCGTCCGCGGCACCACGAGCAGGGCAGAACCTGCGGGTGGCCTCGTCGACCGCAGTACGCGCCTCGCTCAACTCGATCCCGGTCATGTGTTCTATTGTGCCAATGCCCACCGACAGCCGAGGGCCTCCCGCGAGAGCTGTGGACAGGTCGACGATCATCGAGCGGCTGTGGACGAAGATGGCGCAGGACCACCTCATCGTCACTCTCTGGAAACCGCTCCGAGCACCCTCGCACCGTCGCGCCGAGTTCGTCGCGCAGTGCTCTCGATAGGCTCACGACCGGGCCCACGACGCGCAGGTGCGGCGCACATCGCGCTCCCCGGGCCCGACGATGAGAGGGAAGGGCTCACCCATGTCAGGGACGTTTCGCACACAGGTGGCAGTGGTGACGGGCGCCGGCTCGGGGATCGGGAAGGCCGTGGCGACAGGCCTGCTCGAGCGCGGTCACACGGTGATCCTGTGTGGTCGCCGCGAGAGCGCGCTGAAGGAGGTCGCTGACGGCTGGCAGTCCGCGGCATCCGTCGTCACTGACGTCACCGACCCCGATGCGGTGCGCTCCCTCTTCGCGGGCGTGGTCCAGACACATGGCCGCGTCGACGTCCTCTTCAACAACGCAGGGATCTTCGGGCGCGAAGCGCGCATCGACGAACTGGACGACGAGTCCTGGCAGCAGTCCTGGCAGACCAACGTGTCCGGCTACGTCCACTGCGCCAGGGAAGCCGTCAAGGCGATGATGAGCCAGCAGCCACGCGGTGGGCGCATCATCAACAACGCGTCCCTGTCGGCACACGTGCCCCGGCCGCGCAGCGTGTCCTACGCCATCACCAAGAGCGCGATCTCGGGCCTGACTGCGTCGATGGCCCTTGACCTTCGCGAGCACGAGATCGCGGTGACCCAGCTCGACATCGGCAACGCCGTCTCGGAGATGACCCGGTCGATCAGCACGGGTGCGCTCCAACCCGATGGCACGCGTGTTGCAGAGGCGACCATCGATGCGTCGCACGTGGCGGACGTGGTTTGCCACCTCGTGGACCTCCCCCTGGACGTGGCGGTCCCGTCGCTGACGATGATGGCGCGCACGATGCCCTACTTCGGGCGTGGCTGAGCGCCGCCACGGCACGTGAGCTCGCCCCGGTGATCCGTTGACGAGGGGAACCTCCGCGCCCCGACGCCGACACCCTGTCGACCACGCGGCTCGGTTGGCGCCCCGTCCGGCGAAGCGACTGGGCGTCGGAGCCCCGAGAGCGGGCGTGAGCCGTGATCGGTGGTCGAGTACCCCGGTCCCTCCGTGAGGCGTCACGACATGGACGTCACCGTTCCAGTCATCGCGACCGTGGTTCGAGAATCGCCCGGCGCGGTGCCAACACCACTCAGCATCCGTGTCCACGACCCGTCCGGGTCATCCACAGGTCGCTTCCTCCGGGTGGCCTGTGGATGACGACAAGCAGCGTCTCCCTGAACGTGATTGCATGCTGAAACGTCACACAGGGGGTCACCATGGTTTACAGCACGTCCTATCTCGGACGGCTCGGCATCGAGCCACAACCGAACGCCGGGGAGGTGGAGGGTCTTCGCGCCTTCGCGCACACGCAGCGGCCCTTTCATCCAGATGACACGTCTGCGGTCCCGATGAACCCCGGCTCCGAACACCGCCAGGGAAAGGAGGCCACTGGCCAGCGGGGTGGAGGCCGCCTCCTACCCGGCACATCAGTGATCGGCCTCCCCCGCTGCGACTGGCTCCCCTGTGTCGAGGACTGCTCCCTCGACGCGGAGTGCACCGAGACGTCCACCTCCGCACCCAGCGAGTTGGCACACCTCATCGACCACTTCCTTCCGCCCGGTGCCCTTTCGGGCGACGAACGCTGGTGGTGACGGTGGTCGCGTCTCGCAACATCGCAGCACCCCGGGGGCGGCAGTGCTGACCCCGGCCGAGGTCGCCTACCTCGACCAACAACGTCGCCAGGTCTCCTTGGGTATTCGCCGCCATGGGTGCTTCGTCTTCTACATCTCGGACGCTGACTGCGAATGTTGCCGAGTCACCGACGGCAACCGGGCCGACCGACGAGCCCGAGCGCGAAGCAGCCGGCGTTCCGCTGCGTCACCGCCGTTCGCCTACACCGTCGGAATGCACGGGGTCGGCCACCCCGAGATGCTCGTCTTCGGCCTGGCCCAGGAAGCATCCAGGACCCTCCTCACCGGCCTGGCCCACGGCGTGCGCGAACACTCCCGCGATCTCACGGTCGGCGACCTCGTCAGTGCGGGGCCGAACGAGCAGTTGAAGCTGCTTGTCGAACACCTTCCCAACCCCGGCCAGATCCTCCACCAGGCGAACGACTACTACGACCGACCTCCAGAGGCGTCGGTCGAGGCGGTCCAGCTCAGCTGGCCGGACGCCGCGGGCCACTGGCCGGGCGACGCTCGGTGCGAGGGTGGCGCGGCACGGCAGCCCCGACCCGGGCGCTTCCGTGCCTGAGTTGTCCGCGAGGAGCTCCGGGCATGACCTCCTGCGTTTGCGGTAGCACCCCAATATCGCCGGCTCTGCGACGCCCATCAAGCAGCCGCGATGCAGGCCGGATGCCGTGGGCGAACGGAACACTGTCCGTTCACGCCGCCGTATCGGCGGCGCCGTGCACCCCGCTCGACGTCAGTGTGGTGGCACTGGCGCTGGCGCGTACAGGGATCGCCGAGGGGCGCCGGGTAGCGTGCCGTCCCGACGGCCGCACACCGGGAGGAGGCCAGTCGATGGTGACCGACGTCCTCGTCGTGGGTGCCGGCCCTGCAGGTCGGGCCCTCGCGGGTGCCTGCCGAGAAGCCGGCCTGCACACCGTGCTCCTTGACCCCCAGCCCGACCGACCGTTCACGGCGACCTACGGCAGCTGGGCCGCCGAGCTGCCGCCGGGCCTTCCCGAGTCGGTGGTCGCCACCCGCGCGAAGGGCCGTGCGATCGCCCGCGGCACCCACGACCTCGGGTGGGACTACGCCGTGCTGGACGTCCCTGCCCTACGAGCGCACCTCGATGCCGGGCTCGTCGACGTCGAGGTGCGCACCGGCCGCGCCGTGGGATTCCTCCCGGGGAACGCGGAGGCACCGGCCAGGGTGACGCTGGCCGACGGGAGCGAGATCACGGCATCCGTCGTCATCGACTGCGCGGGGAGGGACCAGCCGCTCGCCCGCGTCCGCCCCGTCGCGCGCCGGCACACGTCGCGCGCCCGAGCAGCCGGCCACCAACCGTCACACCAGAAGATCGCAGCCGAGCAGACAGCATTCGGCATCGTCGTCCCGGAGAACGCAGCAGCCCCACTCGTGCCACCGGGCGAGGCCCTCTTCATGGACTGGAGGCGCGACCACGGCGAGGGAGGCTGGCCGACCTTCCTCTACGGCATCCCGCTCGGGGGTGGTGAGGTGTTGCTCGAGGAGACCTCGCTCGCCCGCCGGCCCGGACTGTCGGTGCCTGCGCTGCGCCGGCGTCTGCTCTCGCGGCTCGCACACCACACCATCGAGGTGCCCGCAGGGGCACGCACCGAGACCGTGCGGTTCCCCGTCGACCGCCCGCGTCACGACACCCCCGGCGCGCTGGGCTTCGGCGCTGCGGCTCCGCTGGTCCACCCGGCGACCGGGTTCAGCATCGCCACCTCGCTCCGACTGGCACAACCCGTCGCGGATGCCGTTGCCGCTCACCTCCCGCAGGACCCGACCGCGGCTCTGGGAGCGGCCCGACAGGTCATCTGGTCGCGCCCGAGCACGGCCGTCGACCGGGTCAGGCGCATCGGCCTCGAGGCACTGCTGCGGATGCCACCGGAGGAGGTGCCCGACTTCTTCGACGTGTTCTTCGCTCTCCCCGAGCACCACCGCTGGGCCTACCTCACGGGCCGCGATGACGTGCCCGGCACGCTGCGCGCGATGGGCGCACTCTTCGCGGCCTCGGACACCCGGCTGCGCGGGCGGCTCGTGCTCCCCGCGCTCCGTCGGCCGCTGCGCTCGAACGAGGCGTCGGATCGGTAGTGTCGGCCTCGTGACCACCCTCGTCCTCACCGTCATCGGCGACGACCGCGCAGGCCTCGTCAAGGCCCTCGCCGACGTCGTGTCCACCCACGACGGCAACTGGGAGCGCAGCCACCTCGCCGAGCTCGCCGGGAAGTTCGCGGGCATCGTCGTCGTCACGGTGCCGGATGCCGGAGCCGCGGCCCTGCGTGCCGACCTCCAACCGCTCCAGGGCCTCCTCGACATCACGGTGCACGAGGGCGGAGTGGGCGCAGCCGACGGCGGGAGCCCAATGGACTCGTCCGGGGCGCGTCAGGCTCTTGTCACGGTGCTCGGCAACGACCACCCCGGCATCGTCCAGGCCGTGTCCGGTGCCATCGCCGCGCAGGGGCTGAGCGTCGTCGACCTCAGGACCGCGACCCGCGACGCCCCCATGGCCGGCGGCCGGCTGTTCGAGGCCCAGGTGCTCGTCAGCGTGCCGGCCGGTGCTGACCTCGACGCCGTCGGTCGAGACCTCGAGGCACTGGCTGGTGAGGTGCAGGTCGAGATCGTCCTCGACCCCGGAAACAGCTGAGCCACAAGGGTGCACGACACCTCTGTGGCACCAGCTGCGTGGCGATGGATCAGGGCACGACGTAGGCACTGTCGCGCGCGTCGGTGATGAGCATGTGGCCCGGCGCGTGGGTGATCGCGAGCTCGGGCGCGCTGGCGGCGACGGCCGCCTGCGGGGTGACCCCACACGCCCAGAACACCGGCACGTCTCCTGGCTCGATGACCGGTGGGTCACCGTAGTCAGGCCTGTCCAGGTCCGAGATGCCCAGTGCCGCAGGGTGGCCCACGTGCACGGGGGCGCCGTGCACCGCTGGGTAGCGACTGCTCACCCGCACCGCATCGGCCACCAGCGCGGCGGGGACCGCGCGCATCGAGACCACGAGCGGCCCGTGGAAGACTCCCGCCGGCCGGCAGGCACGATCGGTGCGATACATCGGCACGTTGCGCCCGGCATCGATGTGCCGCACCGGAACCCCCGCCTCCACCAGCGGGTGCTCAAAGGTGAAGCTGCAGCCGAGCAGGAACGTCACGAGGTCGTCGCGCCAGATGTCGGTGACATCGCTCGGCTCGTCGACGAGGTGCCCGTCGCGGAACACCCGGTAGAGCGGGATGTCTCGGCGGATGTCCCCATCGAGCAGCGGGCCCGCCACCTCGCCGGCGTCGAGCACGTCGAGCACCGGGCAGGGCTTGGGGTTGCGCTGCGCGAAGAGCAGGAAGTCGTAGGCGATGTGCCGGGGGAGGGAGATGGTGTTGGCCTGGGTGAACCCGCGACACCACCCGGTCGTCGGCGACACCGTGCCACCGGCGAAGCGGGCCCGTGCCTCTGCGGGTGTGAGTGCTGCCAGATCCGTTGTCATGAGACCACCTTGATCGAGATGCCCTGGCCCGGACGGACCTGGGCGAGAAGGTCGACGTCGTCAGCGAGCACGACTGCGACCACCGGATAGCCCCCTGTCACGGGGTGGTCGGCGAGGAACACGACGGGCTCGCCGCCTGGTGGAACCTGGATGGCCCCGCGCACGGCGCCCTCACTGGGCAGTTCCGCACCCTCGAACCGGGCGTGCCGTTCGAGCAGCCCGCCCTCCAGGCGCAGCCCCACGCGGTCGCTGCGACTGGATGCCGTCCACGCCTGGCCCTCGAGCCGGGACGGGTCGGCGATCCAGGCGTCGCGCGGGCCCAGCCGGGCACGCACCTGCACCGGGTCGAGCGTGCGGGCAGGCACCGCAACGCTGTCGATCACAGGAAGCCACCGTCGTCGTCCGCGCTTGACCCGCACGCGGTCCCCGGCCACGAGCGGCGCCGGACCGACACCGGAGAGGGTGTCGGTGGACCTGGACCCCAGGACCCGTTCGCCCCCGATTCCACCCCGGATCGACACGTACGTCCGCAACCCGGCGGCCGGGGCCCCGAGGTGCAGCCGCTGGCCGTCTCGCAGCCGGAACAGCGAGGCGTGCGGCACCGGCGTGCCATCCACGTCGGCCGCGGTGTCGGCGCCGGTGAGGACGACCGTCATCGACCCGTGGGCCCTGAAGGTGGCGTTGCCGTAGGTGACCTCGAGGGCAGCCTCCCCCTTCTCGTGGTGGAGCAGCCGGGCCCCGAGCCGGAATCCGTCCCGGTCGGCAGCACCGCTGCGACCGACCCCCACCGCTCCCAGACCGGGCCGGCCCAGGTCCTGCACGAGCACCGGCATCCCCGTCTCGAGCACCTCCACCCACCGTCGGTGCGCGCTCACGACGATCCCTCCTGCACGAACCGCACGATGCCGCCGGGGCGGAGCAACGCTGGTGGGTCGCGGTGCACGTCCCAGAGCACCGCGTCGGTGGTGCCGATGATCTGCCACCCACCCGGCGAGGAGCGGGGGTAGATGCCGCTGTAGGTGCCCGCGAGGGCGACCGACCCGGCCGGCACCTTGGTGCGCGGCGAGTCCCGCCGAGGCACCTCCAGGCGTGGGTCACCGTCGACGAGGTAGGCGAAGCCGGGCGCGAAGCCCCCGAAGCCGACCCGGCAGGTGCTGGCGGTGTGGGCCGCCACCACCTCGCGCCGGCTCAGCCCGGTGGCTGTCGCCACGTCGTCGAGGTCGGGGCCGTCGTAGCGGACCGTGATCTCCACGACCTCGCCATCCGCCGCAGGGGCGTGTGCCAGGTCGACCTGGGCCACCAGTGCACGCAGCGCGTCCCGGACGGGTCCGAGGTGCTCCGGCTCACGCACGGTGACCAGAAGGGTACGGGCGGCGGGGACGACGTCGAGCACCCCTGCCCACGCGGCCTCCCCACGACGCGGGTGGCGACGCGCGCGGCGACGCCGGCGCGGCGCGGGCAGCCGGCTCCGCACTGCGGCGTCAAGAGCCAGCACCGCGTGCAGGTCGGGCACCTCCACCAGCACCGCGTGCTCCCCGCACGGCAGGAAGCGGACACCCGCACTCACCTGCTGCTCGCCGGTCACGGTGCGAACGCCTCGATCCGGATGCCGTGTGCCGTCAGGGCCGACCGGACCTCCTTGGCCATCTCGACGGCGCCGGGGCTGTCGCCGTGGGTGCACAGCGACTCGGCTCGCACCTGTACGACCGATCCGTCGACTGCCACGACCGTGCCGTCGGTGACCAGGCGCACCATGCGCTCGGCGACCTCCGCCGGGTCGTGAAGCAGCGCACCGGGCTGGCTCCGGGGCACCAGGGTGCCCTGCGGGGTGTAGCCGCGATCGGCGAACGCCTCGCTGACCGTCGCCAGTCCCGCGGCTCGGGCCCGACGAAGGAAGACCGAACCAGGCAGGCCCATCACCGGGAGGCTCGGGTCGTAGGCGAGCACGGCGCTCACCACGGCAGCCGCCTGCTCCTCGTGGTGGACGATGGTGTTGTAGAGGGCTCCGTGTGGCTTGACGTAGCGCACGGTGGTGCCGACTGCCCGGCAGATGCCCTCGAGAGCGCCGATCTGGTAGATCACGTCGGCAGTCAGCTCGGCCGGGCTGGCGTCGAGGAACCGTCGGCCGAAACCCGCGAGGTCGCGGTAGCCGACCTGGGCCCCGACCACCACACCACGCTGCGCCGCGGCGGCACAGGTGCGGTGGAGGGTCAGCGGGTCGCCGGCATGGAATCCGCAGGCCACGTTGGCGGACGTGACGATGTCGAGCATCGCCTCGTCGTCACCGAGGGTCCACTGACCGAACGACTCACCGAGGTCGCTGTTGAGGTCGATCTTCACGGCATCCTCCTGCGTCCTGCTCCGTCCCCGGGCCCGTGGGGTCCTCCCCACCGTGTCACCACCACGGTGTCAGGACCACAGGGCGGGAAGACCGGTGAGGGACTTCCAGCCGAGGTAGATGGTGAGCAGCCACGCAGCGATGCCGAGGCCGAGCAGCCACTTGGGGTAGACGTAGCCCTCCAACAGGTCACGACGTCGCCACGCGACCCAGAGGATGATCGTGAACCCGATGGGCAGGATGAGGCCGTTGAAGGCGCCCGCGAAGATCAGCAGCTTGACCGGGGCCTTGCCCAGGATGAGGAACAGCACGGCACTCACGGCGATGAAACCGACCGTCATCAGGTTGCGGGTGCGCTCAGGAGTCGCGCGGGAGGTCATGAAGGACACGGAGGTGTAGGAGGCACCGATCACCGAGCTGATGGCGGCAGCCCAGAAGATGATGCCGAAAGCGCGCAGCCCCACCTCACCGGCGGCGGCCTCGAAGGCGCTCGCCGCGGGGTTGTCCTTGGCCAGCGTTGCGCCACCGACGACCACCCCGAGGATGGCGAGGAAGAGCATGACCCGCATCACGCCGGTGACGATGATGCCCAGGATCGAGCTCTTCGCGATCTGGTTGGCGTACGTCGCTCCGGTCATCCCGGAGTCCAGGAGCCGGTGGGCGCCGGCATACGTGATGTAGCCACCGACGGTGCCGCCGATGAGGGTGGTGATGACGAGGAAGCTGATGTCGTCGGGTAGCACCGCGTTGCGCATCGCGGTGCCCACGGGCGGGTGGGAGGTCACGGCGACATACGTCGTCAGGGCGATCATCACGACGCCGAGGCCGACGACGATCTTGTCGAGGGCGAGTCCGGCCTTCTTGCTGAGGAAGATGCCGATGCACAGCACCGCCGAGATGCCGGCGCCGATCCGGGGGTCCAGGCCGAGCATGGCGTCGGTGCCCAGGCCGGTGCCCGAGACGTTGCCGATGTTGAAGACCAGACCGCCGAGGACGACGAGGGCGGCGAGGGCGTATCCGGAACCCGGGAGCACCGTGTTGGCCAGCTCGTGGGCGCGGCGGCCGCTCACCCCGATCACCCGCCAGACGTTCAGCTGCACGGCGATGTCGACGAGGATCGAGACCACGATGGCGAAGGCGAAGGCCGCCCCCAGCTGCACCGTGAAGGTCGTCGTCTGCACGATGAACCCCGGGCCGATGGCGCTGGTCGCCATGAGGAACATGGCGCCCAGGACGGCGCCGCGCTGGGCCTTGCTCGGCTTCGTGCGGGGTGCTTCAGCGGTCTGGCTGGGGCCTGTCGGTTCTGGGGGTGTCATGCGCTCTCCCTGGGGTGACGGCGGCACCGCGTTGTGTCCGCCATCACATGACGATACGGATTGTTCAACAATCCAGCAATACCTCAATCCATATTTCTTCCGGCTAGGCTGAGTCCGTGACGGTATCGAGGGCGACCCGGCCACGCTCCGGTGATGCGGTGCGGGCGATGAGCGGGCAGCGCCTGGAGCGCCCCGTGCCCACCGCTTCGCGAGTGGCCGCGTTGTTGCGCGCGCAGATCTCCGACGGCGCACTCCCCCCGGGCTCCCAGCTGGTCGAGGAAAGCCTGGCGGAGACGCTCGGGGTCAGCCGCAACACCGTGCGCGAAGGCTTCGCCCTCCTCGTCGGCGAGCGCATCGTCGACCGGTTCCCCTCCCGTGGGGTCTTCGTCGCCACTCCCGGCGCCGCCGACGTCAAGGACCTCTACCAGGCCAGGATGATGGTCGAGGCAACGGCCGTGCGCTGGGGGCTGGCACCCGATGAGGAGACCCTCCGGTTGATGCACACCTGTGTCGAGGAGGCACGAGGGTTTCGAGACCAACAGGACTGGGACGGTGTCGCTCTCGCCAACCAGAACTTCCACCGAGCCATCGCGAGCCTGACCAGGAGCGAGCGCACCACGTCCTGGTTCGCGAGCCTGCTCGCCCAGCTGCGCCTCGTCTTCGCCCGCATCGCCGACCGCAGCTTCCACGCGACCTACATCGATGACAACGCCCGGGTCCTGGCTGCCCTGGAGTCCGGCGACCGTGAGGCCGCCACGCGCTGCCTGGTCGACTACCTCGAGCGGGCCCGCGACGACGTGCTCGCCCGACTCACGATCTAGGCGTCGCTCAGCCGGGGAGGTGGGACGCCCTCGACAGCAGTGCCTCGCGGCGGTGGGCGTTCCCGTGCAGGCCCAGGTAGGCCTCACCGAACCGCGCCAGGAGGTCGTCGTCGAGCCGGCGCACCGCCCCGGGCGGGTAGCGGTAGTCCATCGCGGTGGTGACCGCGGCGCTGTCGACGTCGCGCAGGGTGGCACTGAGCTCGTCGAGGGACGCGATGCCCAGCTCGAGCAGCAGGCCGGAGATCCACTCGTAGTGCTCGGTTCGCGACCATCCGGCGCTGGAGTAGCGGCCCGCGAGGAAGGTCGCGAGCTCGGGGGCGCTGATCCGCGGGTCGAGACCGTCACCGCCCCCGATGCTGCTGACCCCGAGGCCCGCCTGAAGTCGGTCCCGAATCGTCTCGAACTCCCGGTCGGCGAGCTCGAGCAGCCCCGCAGCCAGGGTGAACCGGCGATCGAGGTCGGGCACCTGCTCGGGCGGCACCGTGCCCTTGTAGCGGATGTCGTGCTCGAACTCCGCCCACGCGTGCTGGAGCACCGTGCGCAGCTGGATCGACGCGCACGACAGCGGGTCGTATGCCGTGGGGCCGCCGTCCGCTCGCGAGACCAGCAGGTGCCGACTCGAGTAGCCGAACCGGCCTGCGGCAGCAGTCTCCTCGCCCAGGTCACGGTCATCCAGCACGGTGAACTGCTCCGCCAGCAGACCCGCCACCGCATCGATGTCGCGCTGCACGTAGGTGATGACCCGCACACCGACCTGGTCGGTGACGTCGTGCGAGGGGTCCTCGCTGCCGGACGCGATGACGTCCCTGGCCTTGCCGGCGAAGGAGGCGACGGTCTTGGTTCGCCCTGTCACGCTGAGGTAGTTGATGCCGGCGTCATCGATGATGCCGGTGACCAGTTCGACGAATCCGTCGGTCACCGGGAGCAGCCGGTCGCGCAGCTCCGAGTAGTCCGCGACGGCGCGGTCGATTCGGCGCATGGACATGGGCTCCACTGTCCCACGGAGCGTGCCTGCTCCGACGCACGCGGGCTACCCTGCTGCCTGACGCCGCCTCCCCGCGAGCGCCACCAGGAACCCAGCCGACGAGCGGAGGCCTCACTATCATGCGACGCCCCGACCTGACGGTCCTCGCGATCCCCGCGTTCATCGGTGCGATGGCGGCCGAGTTCGCCTGGCAGCGAAGGCATCCTGCGCCGGCGGGGACCTCGCGTGCCGGGGACTACGAGCTTGCCGACACCATGGCCAGCCTCACCATGGGAGTCGGTAGCCTGCTCGCCCCCTGCGTCGCCAAGAAGCTGCTCGACCCGGTGACCCCGGGCACCGGCCGCCACGCCAGGGTGCTCATGGGGGTCGCCGTGGCAGCCTCGGCGGCCACCACCGTCGCCGACGTGCTGCGCCGCCGACGCGAGCAGGGCGGGCTCCCCGCAGCAGGCACGCTCCCCGCAGGTGACCCCCGGGCCCCTGTGACCGGTCCCGACGCGGTGCCGCGGCTGCGTGACGCGCCCCTCGGTCGCCCGGTCACCGGAGGCGTCGCCGTGGCCGCAGTGGCCGCGACCGCGCTGACCGTGGCCACGACGTGGTCGGCGCAGACCAGTGGGAAGCGCCTGTTCGCGACCTCGGGTCGCGACCTGGGCACCGGCATCCTCGCGAACGCGGTCGCCATCCTCGGCTGGGACGCCATCTACTACTGGAACCACCGGTTCAACCACGAGAGCCGCTGGCTGTGGGCGATGCACGTGGTGCACCACTCCAGCGAGCGCTACAACCTCTCGACCGCGCTGCGCCAGCCTGTCGCCGAGGGCCTGACGATGAGCGTCCCCTACGGCCTCCTCGCGCTCGCAGGGGTGCGACCGAGCGTCATCGAGAACGCCCGGTCTCTCAACCTCATCTACCAGTTCTGGATCCATACCGAGGCGGTGCGCTCGATCGGCTGGCTCGAGCACGTGCTCAACACCCCATCGCACCACCGCGTGCACCACGGCACCAACCGTCAGTACCTCGACCGCAACCACGGCAGCATCCTCATCCTCTGGGACCGCCTGTTCGGCACGTTCGAGCGCGAGGACGAGCCCGTCGTCTACGGGTTGACCACCGACATCGACACCTACGACCCGGTGACCATCGCGACCCACGAGTGGCGCGACATCGCCCGTGACGTGGCCGGCTCGGCGACGTGGCTGGACCGATGGTCCTTCCTGGTGCGAGGGCCCGGGTGGGCGTATGAGCGGCGGGTCGACCTTCTGGGGCAGGCCGGCGCCAAGGGGCCTGTCGCCGCCTGAACGCCCCGGCGCAGCCGCCGGCACAGGAGCTAGCCTTCGGGGATGAGCCGCTCCATCGCCCTCGCCCTCGGGGCCGTCTTCGTCGTCATCGGCATCGTCTGGACCACCCAGGGGCTGGGCTACCTCGGTGGCAGCCCGATGACCGGCGTGACGCTCTGGGCCGTCATCGGCCCGATCGTCGCCCTCGCCGGGGTGGCGCTCATGGTCCGGGGCGGACGGGGTGGACCGGGCACGGAGGACCGGTAGGGAGCCGGGCTCCCCCCATCGACCGCCGCTCAGCGAGAGATGCGCTGGACGACACCGTCGGTGCGGCTGGCAATCCACAGCGTGCGCGTGACGGGGTCGACGGCGACCGTGTTGGGCTGACGCACCGTCGGCCAGCGAGCGACGACCCGTGGTGCGTCCCCGCCGACGTCCACCTCGAGCACCTCGTTCGTCGCGGTGAGCGTCACCCACACCGTCCTGCTCGCGGGGTCGGCGGCTAGCCCGTAGGGGCTGGTCCCGACATCGAGCTGGGCCACCTGTCGCAGGGGCTCGATCGAGAAGAGGATCAGCGCCCCGCCACGGGTGTCGGAGACGGCGACCCGGTCCGGCGCGGCCAGGATGCCGTGGGTCGGGCCGGCACCGGCCGGAACGCGAGCCACCCGCGCCATCGTGTCGAGGTCATAGCTGGTGAGGGAGTAGTCGCCGACGTCGACCACCAGGGCAGTGCGCCCGGCTGCGACGACGCCGCCGGGGTGCTGCAGGTCATCGAAGGTCTTGACGACGCGCCCGTCGCGCAGCACGGTGAGTGACCCCCCGAACTCGTCCCCGACGAGGAGCTCACCGCCCAGGGTGCCGGTCGCGTCGTGCGGCACGTGACCCACTGCCGTCGATCGCTTCCCACCGGTGCGCAGGTCGACCTCGAGCAGCGTGTCGTCGGCCTCGTTCGGGACGAGGACCGTGCCACCACCCGCCGTGACGGAGAGGTGGCGGATGGTGCCGGGGACGGGCACCCACTTCTGCACAGTCAGCGTCTGCGGCTCGAGCACCAGGAGCCTGTTCGGCTCGCGGACGCCCACGGCGACGAGCCCCGTGACCGGGTCGTGGACGATGCCTTCCGGGGCGTAGCCGACCTTCGCCACCACCCCTGCGGGAACCGTCGTGGGTGACGGTGCGACGGCCGGCTCGGCGCCCTTCTTCTCCGGGGTCGTCGTGGTCGCGATGGTGGCGCCATCACCACCGCACCCGGTGAGCGCGAGCGCGACCAGTGCGGCCGCCGTCGCCCCGACGTCGCGTCGGGAGGGTCCTCGCACGGTCATGCCACCGGAGTCTGCCCGACGGAGGGCTTCGCGAAGGGCCCGCATGGTCGACTGGTGCCGTGGATCAGGGTCGAGGCGCTCCGACGCCGGTGCTCGTCGTCGACGGCGCCAACGTCGTCGGCTCTCGCCCCGACGGGTGGTGGCGCGACCGCCCGGGAGCGGCCGCGCGCCTGCACGCCCGCCTGGTCGCGGCCGAAGCGGAGGGACGCGTCGTCCTCGTGCTGGAGGGACGTGCCCGCGATGGCGTGGCTGCGGCAGGCGATGGTCGGGTGAGCGTCATCCACGCTCCCGGGAACGGTGACGACACCATCGTCGAGGTCGCTGCAGACGCTGTCGGCGCTGGCTCGGCCACGACTGTCGTGACGGCTGACCGCGAGCTGCGCGAGCGCGTCCGCGCGCTGGGGGCGGGCACGCAGCGGCCCGGCATCCTCCTCGCCCGGCTCGACGCCCTCGACCAAGACCGAGCCCGCGATCGCGACCCCACCTGAACCTGCCCGTCCCCGGGACCCGCGGCACTGGGCACGGACCCGCTGGCGTGCCACCATGAGGTGTCCGCGGGTCCACAGCCGAAGGAGCACACCATGACCACCAACCGAGTGCCCAAAGCCGATGTGCCCGCTGGCTCCGTCACGGGAGTCGGGGACTACGCGGTCGGGAACAATGGTGACTACTTCGCCGTGTCACGCCGCTGCCGCCACCTGCGCGCCGACCTCGCCGAGGGCAGCATCGACGCCGACGGGTGCCTCGTCTGCCCCTGGCACCACGCGAAGTACGACGTGACCACTGGCCAGATGACGCGCGGACCGCAGGGCGTGTTCGCCAAGGTGCCGGGGTTGGGGGCGTTCTTCATCGCCCTGACCAAGGCGTGGCCGCTGCGCCGCGGCACGGTCAGGGTCGACGGGGACGACCTCGAGGTGGACTGACCCGAACGACGATGACGCCTGGCGGGAATGGCGCCGGACGGGAATGGCGCCGGGCGGGAATCGGTCCGGGCTCAGGCCCGGAACGCCGACCCGAAGATCCCCGGCAGCTTCGCCCAGGACGGCTTCGCCGCGAACCGGGTCAGCAGCTCGCCGGTCCTGCGCGAGCTGCGAGCCGAGACGAACCACGGCGGCTTCGGGGAGAGGGCGAACTCGCCACCGACCGCCGAACGGGGGAAGGGTCGGAACGGGCCGCGCACCACGGTTCGCTCGGTGTCGGCGAGGAGGAAGGCGTTGTGCACGACCCCGATGCCGCTCTGCACGTCCTCGAGCGTGTGACCGGGGAAGGCGCCCCAGGTGGCGTTGGCGGTGAGGAAGCCGACACCGGTCCACGCGTTGATGGCGATCGTGCCGTACTCCAGGCGAGCGATCGCCTCCTCGAAGCCGCCACCGAGGGCCTTCAGCGTGGCGGGGTCGATGAGCAGGTTGGCGCCCAGCGTGCCGACGAAGTCCTCGTTGACGAGGTCGACGGCGGAGTCGAGGAAGACCTGACCCGTGCCCGACACGTCGACGATGCCCAGCACCGGCGAGAAGTACTCGGTGGTCTCGATCACCGAGGCCGACTCCGAGCCGCGGGCGTCGACGAGCAGCCGCCCGCCGTCGGGGCCGAGTCGCTCGGCCTCGGCGTATGCCGTGGCGGCTGCCGCGACACGCTCGCCGCTGCGCGGATACCACGGCTCACGCCCGGGCGCCCCGCCCATCGCGATGCGCAGCTGCTCGACGAACGCCTCGCGCTGCGGCCAGTCGCTGCTCAGCACGACGACCTGCCCGGCGATGCAGTTGTAGCCACCGTTGTGCAGCCGCTGGGTCGCGACGTGCTCGGCCTGGAACTTCAGGTCCGCGCTCGACCAGTCCCCGGGCACGACGATGATCGGGGAGACCCCACCGAGCTCGCTCGTGATCGGCGTCTGGAGCAGCGGCGTGCCAGCGGCACGGCGCGCCGCGGCATCCTCGCCCCGACCCCAGACGATGAGGTCGTGGGTGGCTGCGCTGCCCGTGATGTGCACGTGCGAGATGCCCTCGTGTTGCGCCAGGTAGGCACCGATCTCGCCGCCGCCGGTGACGATCGCGAGCACGCCCAGCTCGATGAGGGGGGCAAAGGCGGCCTGGTATGCCGGGAGGAGCGCGTCGAGCGTGGGGTTGAGCTTGAGCAGGGCGACCCGGTTGTGGGCGACCAGCTCGTAGAGGACGTCCAGCGGGGCGATCGAGGTGATGTTTCCGGCGCCGAGGACCAGCCCCACCCCACCCGTCTCTGCCGGGGTGTGCGCCCCGAGGCCGGCCCGGGAGCGGACCTGCTCGGGAGTGACCCCCGGTGCCATCCAGACGTCGGCGGTGAACCCGTGAAGCAGGAGGTACTCGAAGTGGTTGGCGGGGAGCACCGGCACCGTGACCCGGCCCCCGGGAGCCGAACCGAGTTTCCTGCCCTCCACCGGACTGTGGCCCGAGGCCACGGCCGAGAGCGAGTGCTGGAGCGCGAGCAGCGCGGTGAGGGTGCAGTAGGGCCCGGAGGTCCACTCCTCACCGACGAGGGGCGAGCGCGGGTCGAGACCCTTGGCGCGCACCGCGCACTCCACCCAGAGGTCGGCGGATTCGGCGACGGTGCCGTGCACTGCAGCCAGCACCTGCACCCGAGCACTCAGATCCATTGCTGCCCAGCGCGACTCACCTTCCGCGAGGCCGGCGACCACCGCGTCGAGCCGTGCGCGCTCGTCTGCGGACAGCTCTTCCGTCGACGTGGGCGCAAACGTCGGGGCAGTGGATTCGATGGTCATGGGGCTCCTCAGGGGCATGCAACGGCACGGGTGGTGTCCGGCCTCGGCGAGGCGGCCACGGTGCCTGACCCCAGTATCACCCGCGGGCTCGCTCCAGACGCAGGACCTCTCGCTCCACCTCGTCGCTGAGGCCGGCCTGGCGCGGCGTGACCCGCACCTCCTCGTGGGCGGCAGCGTCGGCCAGGGTCTCGCGGAGGGGGCGCGTGCGCAGCCCGGACTCCCTCGCCCTCGTCGTGTCCAGCGTCGCGAAGCCGCGCCACTGCGGGTCATCGATCCACAGGGGGAGAGAGCGGGGGCCCATCCAGGCGGTCACGCCCAGCTCCGCCAGTCGAGGGCCCGGGACCGGGCGGGGTCGAGCGCGAGCGCCACCGAGGTCACGCGCGAGGTCGAGCACCTCACCCAGCGGTGTGGTCGGGCCGGTCGCGTTGAAGGTTCCCTCGAGCCGGTTCTCGGCCACCGTCACGATCCAGGCAGCGAGGTCGCGCACGTCGATGAGCGCGCACGGGAAATCCGGGTCGTCGGGGACGACCACCTCCTCGTCGACAGGGTGCGCAAACCGCCACGGCCAGTAGCCGGTGCGACCAGACCAGTCACCAGGACCGCCGATGAGTCCGCTGCGCACGACGGTCGAGGTGACCGGCGCCGCGCGCACCGCCTCCTCGCACGCGACCTTGGCCTCCCCGTAGACCTCCATGCTCGTCATGACGTCCCCCTCGAGGGCCTGGCGGAGCGGGGAGCCCTCGTCCTGCTCCACGCCGGAGAAGTCCGCGTAGACGTTGCCCGACGACACGAGGACCAAGTGCCCGGCATCCAGCTGGCCCAGGGCGCGCCGCACCTGACCGGGGTGTCGGGAGACATCGACCACCGCGTCCCAGCGCCCCGCGCTCACACCGGTGAGTCCGCCCTCGGTGTCACGGTCGCCGACGACGAATGCGGTGTGCTCAGGCGCTGGCCCGCTCCCCCGCGCCAGGCAGGTCACGTCGTGGCCATGCTCGGCGGCCAGTGACGCCACCCAGCCACCCAGCCACGCCGTGCCGCCGAGCACCAGGATCCTCATGACCCCAGTGCACGACGTCCACCTGCCGCGTGTCGAGCGTGTTCGCCCTCGGCGCAGCGTGGCTCACCTACGGAGGAACCTTCGTCAGGGGGTGGCGCAGGTCGGCGCGGGGACGCATGATGGAGAGCCATCTACTGTGCCGTCGGCACGCGGAGGAGTGGTCGTGAGGTCTGCAGCGATGACACCTGATGCCGTCCCGGTGCTCTCCTCGGGTCGGCACCGCAACCCGCGCAAGGGCGCCTGCTTCATGGAGATGGCCTCCTTCCTCGCCGGCGAGAAGTGGAGCGACCACCCGTCGTGCACCCATCCGCTGCTCGCGGGGCTGGCTCGAATGGTCAACGACGTGCTGCCGGACAGCGAGCGCGGGCGGATCGCGCCCCTGATTCCCGACGTGGTCGGGCTCGACGGCCCGTCGGTCGAGGTGGACATCGCCATCACCGTGCGCGCAGCAGCCGCCGCGATGCCCGTGGCAGCCGGTGACCGGCAGAACGTCATGGCCTGCGCACTCACGACGTGCGAGCGGTTGTTGGACGACCGGGGCACGTCGCAGCCCGAGCTCAGGGCGCTGATCCGCGAGGCCAGGCTCAGCGCACCGGGCGCAACGGCTTGGGCCAAGAGGTACTCGTCGAGCGACCTCGTGAGCGAGCGCACCTTCCGGCGCCGCACCGCTCCGCACATCGTCCGGTATGCCGTTGACGGGCTCGCGCTGGCCTGCACCGACGACGCGCACGATCGCCTGGTGGCGCTCCTCGCCGACACCATCGCGGACGTCTCGACCAGGTGTCCCGACACCACGGGCCTGCGCGAGGAAGGGGACCAGGCACCGGAACCTGCTCGCTCCACACGCTCGCGGGTCACCACGAGCGCCTGAGCGCTCGCGTCAGCTCGTTCCGCCAGGTCAGCCTGATCACGGTACGCCCGGGGTCACCACAGCTCCATGGATGCCGTGAACAAGCCGGCGACGTCCTCGGCAGTGACCTCCCGCGGTGACAGGGCGAGCAGCCGTTCCTGGCGCAGGGTGCCCTCGACGAGGTCGGGCACGTCGTCGGCGCCGTAGCCCACGGCCGCCAGCCCGGCCGGCATCCCGACGTCACGCATGATCGAGAGGAGCACGGTGGGCAGCAGGCCGGCCGGGTCACCTGTCGTCTCGGCCGCAGGGTCGAGGAGCCGTGCTGCGGCGAGGTGTCGCTCCGGAGCGGTGTCGAAGGTCCAGCGCAGCGACGCCGGGGCGGTCAGCGAGACAGCCATCCCGTGCGGGATCATCGGCTCCCCGGTCGGATAGCCGGCGGGTCGGAAGTCCTTGACCCGCCCCGCGATCGGGTAGGCGTTGGCGTGCGGCAGGTGCACCCCGGCATTCCCGAAACCGAACCCCGCGAAGGTGGCCGCCAACGCCATGTCACCCCTCGCCTGCGCGTCGTCCCCGTCGCGGACGGCGCGTCGGAACGCGCTCGACATCAGCGAGAGCGCCTTCTGCGCCCACAGGTCCGAGACCGGGTTCGCGCCGCAGTAGGGGACCCGCTGCTCGGGCTGCTTGCGCTCGAATGCCGTGTAGGGCCGGGCCGTCAGGCTCTCCAGGGCGTGGCAGAGGATGTCCATACCCGCCGCCGCGGTCACCTCCGGTGGCTGGCTCATCGTGACGAGGGGGTCGATCACCGCGAGGACCGGTCGCAGCGTCTGGTGGCTGATGCCCGTCTTGACGTGCAGGTCCAGCACGTCGAGCACACAGATGCTCGTGCTCTCCGACCCGGTGCCGGTGGTCGTCGGCACGGCGACGAGCGGCTTCACCGGGTTCAGCGGGGACCGGCCTCCCCCGACCGGTGCGTTGACGTAGTCCATCAGCTCACCCGGATTGGTCAGCAGGAGGTTCACGGCCTTGGCGGTGTCGATGCTCGAGCCACCCCCGACTGCCACGAAGGCGTCCCAGGGCCCGCTCGCGCGTGCGGCGGTCACCGCCGCTGCGATGCTGGCGTCGGTGGGTTCCACGTGGACCCCGTCGAAGACCTCCACGACCAGGCCGGCCAGGCGCAACTCCTCGGCGATCCGCTCGGGAGTCCCGGTCCCTGCGACGCCCTCGTCGGTGACCACGAGCACCCGTCGTGCGCCACGCGCGAGCAGGTGGTGGCCGATGTCCCCACAGGCGCCCGGGCCGAAGACCAACTGGGGTGCGGCATACGTGAAGACGGTCTCGGGCTGGGCGTCAGGGTGTGGCATCCTCAATCGGTACCACGCCAGCGTGCCCGCCGTGCTCGAACGCGCGGCGACCGACGGCGTGCACCCGAGAGAGGTTCCTCATGACCGAAACCCCTGTGGCGGCGTCCTACGGCGTCCACTCCGAGGTCGGTCGCCTGCGCAAGGTGATCGTCTGCTCACCGGGCCTGGCCCACCGCCGGCTCACCCCCACCAACTCCGACGACCTGCTCTTCGACGACGTGATGTGGGTCGAGCGGGCCCAGCGCGACCATGGCGACTTCGTCGACGAGATGCGCCGCCGAGGGGTCGAGGTCGTCGAGCTGCACGATCTGCTGGCACAGACGATGGCCGACCCGCAGGCCCGCACCTGGCTGCTGGACCGCAAGATCGAGCCGAACCTCGTCGGCCTGGGCCTCGTCGACACGACCCGAGCGTTCCTGGAGTCCCTCGAGCCGCACCGGCTCGCCGAGTTCCTCATCGGCGGGCTCGCCCTCGCCGACCTGCCCGAGGACTACCGCAACCCGCACGCTGCGCTGGCGCGCGACCAGGCCGGCACCCGCGAATACCTCATGCCTCCCCTGCCCAACACGCTGTACACCCGCGACACCACGTGCTGGCTCTACGGCGGTCTGACGCTCAACCCGCTCTACTGGCCGGCGCGACACGACGAAACCCTCATCTACAAGGCGATCTACACCCACCACCCCGACTTCGTCGGCTCCAAGATCTGGTGGGGTGACCCCGAGCTCGACTGGGGCCGTGCGACCCTCGAGGGTGGTGACGTGATGCCGGTGGGCAACGGCACCGTGCTCATGGGCATGAGCGAGCGCAGCTCCCGCCAGGCGATCACCCAGGTCGCGGCCTCGCTCTTCGCCCAGGGGGCGGCCGAGCGGGTCATCATCGCCGGCATGCCGCAGCTGCGTTCGGCGATGCACCTCGACACGGTGTTCACCTTCGCCGACCGCGACGTCGTCACGCTCTACCCCACGATCATGGACGGGGTGCACGCCTTCACCCTGCATCCCTCCGACAAGGCCCCGGGGGTCGAGGTCGTCGACGAGGGCTCGAGGTCCTTCGTCGACGTGGTGGGAGAGGCCCTGGGGCTGGGGCCGCGTGGTCTGCGCGTCATCGAGACCGGTGGCGACGCCTACGCCTCGGAGCGCCAGCAGTGGGACAGCGGCAACAACGCCGTCGCGCTGGAGCCGGGAGTCGTCTTCACCTACGACCGCAACACGACCACCAACGCCCTGCTGCGCGAGGCAGGGGTGGAGGTGCTCGAGATCGTCGGGTCCGAGCTGGGTCGGGGTCGCGGTGGCGGGCACTGCATGACCTGCCCGATCATCCGCGATGCCGTGGACTACTGATGGCGCGCTCGGCGCAGGGACTCTCGGCGGCAGTGCTCCTACTCGCCCTGTCGGGCTGCGGCTCCACGCAGGAGGGTCCCGCAAACTCGAGCACGACCAGCGCTGCGCCGAGCAGCCGGTCGAGCACTGCGGATGCCGCGACGATGTTTCCCGATGTCGTCGATGCGACCCTCACCCGTTCGGGCAACGGCACGTTCACGCTCGACGTCACGATGAGCTCGCCCTACGACTCCCCCGACCGGTATGCCGACGGGTGGCGGGTGCTCGCCCCCGACGGAACCGAGCTCGGCACCCACCTGCTCACCCACGACCACGCCTCCGAGCAGCCGTTCACCCGCACCCAGAGCGACCTGAAGATCCCTGAGGGGGTGGCGACGGTCACGGTGGAGGGGCGCGACCAGGTCAGCGGCTACGGCGGGAAGACCCGTCAGGTCGACGTGCCCCGAGGCTGATCGACCCCGATCGGGCGGCTGCCACGCGCGCCCCGGTAGATGGCTGCATCGATGCCCCAGAACACCGCAGCAACGATGATCCCGAACACGAGGATGCCCGCCAAGGTCGCCGCCACCGCGGGGTGACCGCGGGCTCCGACGTCGGCGACGTCGTAGGGATGGGCCCCGACCACGGCGGGCATCACCTGGTGCAGGATCGGGTCGATGAGCCGGGACCAGCCGACGACGACCGCGGATGGCGCCGGCAGCACGGCATACACGATCGCCGTGATGGTGATCATCCTCAGGCTGTCCAGGCGCAGCACCCTCGCAGCGCGGTGTCCCGACTCGGCTGTCGGGCCACCAGGGTGAGGCCGACTCCCAGCCGGGCGAGCCCTGCATTCACCCCGTATGCCGTGCGTGCGAGCCCTCTGGTCTCGCGCCCCTGCGGCGCACCGAGGGCCTGCCGGCCCAGACCAGCCACAGCGCGAGGACCACCTCACCGAGCATCAGCGGCACCAGCGCACCGCGCCAGCCCACGTCGGTGAACCGTTCGAGGGCGCCGTCCAAGAGGTATGCCGCACCGGCGGCCCCCGTGGCGAGCCGCACGAGCAACGGTGCCAGTCGGGCGCGCCAGAGAGCGACCGCGACGATGACCAGGTGCAACCCGAAGACCAGCAGCGCGCTTGACCAGTCGACACGGAACGCGGCCACGCCGTCGTCGGGGTGTGCCAGCAGGAGGGCTGCGGACCATGCCAGCAGAACGGCATACCCCACCCGACTCACGATCACCGCGTGTGCCGGCGCCGCGGCGCGGTCGCGGAGCAGACCGTGCAGGGCGCACCCGACGAGCACGTCGAGCAGGGCGATCGCGATGAACGCAACGCCTGCGTCAACGGCCGAGCCTCCGCGGTCGAGCAGCGTGACGGCGGCGAAGCCCAGGCCCGCCATCACCAGGAGCGCGACCCCGGCCGTGAGGGCAGACCTCCGCTCCCACGCGGTGAGAGCCCCCGCACGCCGGCGGACGTGGACATCGTCCCGGACCGGCGCGCTGGTGCGGGTGGTGGTCGTTCGCGTTCCCGTGGCTGGACTCATGGGAGCACTGTCGTGGAATCGGCCCCACGGTGTCTGTCAGGGACGTCCCCCGAAACGCCCCCTCCCGACCCCGACCCGACCCTGACTCAGTCCGGCCGGTCGAGCTCCGCCAGGTCCTGCGTGGTGTCGACGTCACGGCCCGGCAGACCGGCGACGGTGACCTCCACGTGCGTCAGGTCGAGCAGTCGCTTGGCGGCGACGCCATGAGCGGGATACGGCATCCCCTCGCGCACCGCGGAGGTGCGATAGACGGCGAGGAGTGGGTTCGCCGACCCGGTCTCGTCGACGCCGACCGCCCCGGCCACCTCTGGGGCGCTGCTGCGCAGTGCCGCCTCCAGGGCCACGAGCGCCGGGGCAGCGTGCGGCATGTCGCCCGCCACCACGGCGACGAAGGGTGTCGTCACGGCGGTGAGGCCCGCTGCCACGCCGGCGAGCGGTCCACCGCCGGCCGGCTCCTCGCTCACCCAGAGCACCATGCGGTCCGTGGCTCGTGCAGGGCCGACCACCACGACCGGCCACCGGGCGGGGAGCCTGCCGAGCAGGTGGTCAAGCACCGTGGAGCCCTGGATCGGCGCGGCGAGCTTGTCGGAGCCGAACCGACGCGCCGACCCTCCCGCCAGCACGACCACGCTGAGGTCGTC
>JBDTDY010000044.1:0-11935 GCA_039922835.1 Ornithinibacter sp. | reverse complement strand
GGTCGTCGATGCCGACGTGGTGGCCCGTGAGGTGGTCGAACCGGGGATGCCGGCCCTCACCGACATCGCCGACCGCTTCGGTGGCGATCTGATCGGGGTCGACGGGGCGCTGGACCGGCCCGCGCTGGGTCGTCTCGTCTTCGGTGACCCGGGGGCGCTGCGCGACCTCGAGGCCATCACCCATCCTGCGATCTGGGCTCGGACCGCCGAGCTGATCCACGCCGCGCCCGAGGATGCGGTGGTGGTGCACGACATGCCCCTGCTCGTGGAGAAGCAGATGGCCGCCGATTATCACCTGGTCATCGTGGTCGGGGCGAGCGAGGAGACGCGGCTGCGACGGCTGGTGGAGCTGCGCGGGATGCGGGAGCCGGATGCCCGGGCGCGCATCGGCTCCCAGGCCGGCGATGCTGCTCGTCGCGCGGCCGCCGACGTCTGGCTCGACAACGACGGAGCCGTGGCCGCCCTCGAGGATGCCGTGCGGCGGCTCTGGCACGAGCGGATCGAGCCGTTCGAGGTCAACCTGCAGCACGGCATCCGGTCCAGGCTGACCCACCCGACCCTCTCAGCGCCCGACCCGTCCTGGCCGGCGCAGGCTGACCGGCTGCTGGCGCGCATCCGACATGGTGTCGGCGACCTCGCGGTGACGCTCGACCACATCGGCTCGACGTCCGTGTCGGGTCTCGTGGCCAAGGACGTCATCGACCTCCAGGTCGGGGTGCGCTCGCTCGCGGACGCCGACGACCCGGCATTCCTGGCGGGCATGCGCAGCGTGGGTTTCGTTCGGCCCGAGGGGGAGTGGAGCGACAACGGCAAGGACGGCCCCTTGTGGCCCAAGCGCTTTCACGGGTCGTGCGACCCGGGCCGGGTTGCGTACGTCCACGTGCGTGAAGTGGGCTCACCCGGATGGCGGTGGGCGCTGATGTTCCGCGACTGGCTCCGCGCTAGCCCGCAGGAGCGTGAGGCTTACGCCGCGATGAAGACATCCGTGGCGGCATCGGCGCCGACCATCGACGAATACGTCGACGCCAAGGAGCCGTGGTTCGACCACGCTGACGCGCGGGCGCGCGACTGGGTCGCTCGCACCAGCTGGCACGCGTAGCCCGCTGCGCCCCAGCTCACCCGCCCGCACCATCCACCTCGCCCCGACCACCCCCGACTTCTTGCGCCCCACCCACGCTCCTGGCGCCGATAGGAGGCCCGCGGCGTGGCTCAGGTGCAATAAGTCGAGAGGGGGAGGTCGTCAGGTGGGTGCCGGCTCGTCCTGCGGCGGACCGGATGCCGGTGCAGCAGCTCGGTCGCACTCGACCTCCAACGGCGGTGCCCCGATCGCGCAGTGACTCGTGGGTGCGCTGTGGTGTGACGGGGCGGTGTGGCGCGCGGGTCGCGCCCCTGGCGAGGGCTCGACGGTCGCGTCCGACACCGGTGGCTCGCTGGGAGAGGGGGGTTCGCCCAGGGTCGTGTTCGAGATCGTCATCGCAGCGACCACTCCACCGAGCAGCACCACACCGGCGGCGACCCACAGGGCGGTCCGGAACCCCGCGTCGAAGGTCTCGGGCTGGGTGTAGGCGTCACCGGTGATCCCTGCGACCGCGGGGAGGACGGCGATCGCGAGGAGACCGGCGGCCCGGGCCACGGCGTTGTTGACCCCGGAGGCGAGACCGGCGTGCTCGGCGGCAGCGGCAGCGAGAGCGGTGGCGGTGAGCGGCGCCACCATCACCGCGAGACCGAGGCCGAAGACGAACACCCCCGGCAGCACGTCGAGCAGATACGACGCACCGGCGCCGATGCGCAGCATCAGGAGCAGTCCCACGGAGCAGATCATCGGTCCGAGGCTCATCTGCAGCCGGGGGCCGATCCGGTAGGCGAGGGCCCCCGATCGCGCCGAGAGCAGCAGCATCACGGCGGTGATCGGGAGGATCGACACGCCCGCCCCGATCGGCGAGTAGCCGCTGACCACCTGGAGCTGGATGACCAGGAGGAAGAACACCGCACCGAACCCGCCGTAGACGGTGAACGTCACGAGGTTCGCGGCGGTGAACTGGCGGGAGCGGAAGACGTCGAGCGGGAGCATCGGGTGGGCCAACCGTCGCTCGAGGAGCACGAAGCCGACCGCGCAGACGACACCCACGAGCCAGGCCAGCAGCACGGGAGGCGAGGTGGCACCCCTGCTCGACTACTCCACCAGCGCATAGGTGACCCCGCCCAGGGCGAGCACCCCCAGAGCCGCTCCACCGATGTCGAGAGGGCCACCTGTGGCGGGGCCCCGCGACTCCGGCACGTGGCGCTGCGCGACGAGCACCACGACCACGGCGAGCGGGGCGTTGATGAGGAAGACCCACCGCCAGGAGAACTGCTCGACGAGCCACCCACCGAGGAACGGTCCGATGGCCGTCGCCACCCCGCCCAGGCCCGACCAGGCGCCGATGGCCCGGGCACGGTCCTCGGGGGCGAACGACGCCTGGATCATGGCGAGGCTGCCCGGTGTCAACAGGGCGCCACCGATGCCCTGCACGGTCCGGGCGGCGATGAGTGTCTCCACATTGGGAGCGATGCCGCAGGCCAGCGAGGCGACCGCGAACCAGATGACCCCGATCACGAAGATCCGGCGCCGACCGAACCGGTCGGAGAGCGAGCCGCCCAGGAGGATGAAGGCGGCCAGGGTCAGGGTGTATGCCGTGACGGTCCACTGGAGGCCGGCGAAGTCGGTGCCGAGGTCGGCGCCGATCGAGGGCAGGGCGACGTTGACGACGGTGGCGTCGATACCAGCCAGGCCCGAGCCCAGGATCGACGCGAGAAGGATCCAGCGCCCGGTCGCCGAACCGAACCGGATGCGCCCGCCACCCGTGCCCGCGCCGCCCGACTCCTCCACGGACCCCAACCTATGTCTCACGGCGTGACAGGCACAGGGGGTGCGGGAGTGCGACACGCAGGTTGTCGGTGGCGCGGCATACCGTAGACGCATGCGTCCCATCACCGACCTCCAGCGCCGCGTCGCCCCGATCGAGGTCATCTCCGACTTCAAGGCCGCCGGTGACCAGCCGGCGGCGATCGAGGAACTGGTGCGGCGGATCCGGGCGGGTGAGCAGGACATCGTCCTCCTCGGCGCCACCGGCACCGGCAAGTCGGCCACGACCGCCTGGCTCGTGGAGCAGGTGCAACGGCCGACCCTGATCATGGCTCCGAACAAGACCCTCGCGGCGCAGCTCGCCAACGAGTTCCGCGAGCTGATGCCCAACAACGCCGTCGAGTACTTCGTGAGCTACTACGACTACTACCAGCCCGAGGCCTACGTCCCCCAGACGGACACCTACATCGAGAAGGACTCCTCGGTCAACGACGAGGTCGAGCGGCTGCGGCACAGTGCCACCAACAGCCTGCTGACCCGGCGCGACGTGGTGGTCGTCGCGTCCGTGTCCTGCATCTACGGGCTGGGCACCCCGCAGGAGTACGTCGACCGGATGGTGCCCCTTCGGGTCGGCGACGAGGTGAACCGTGATGACCTGCTCCGCAAGTTCGTGCAGATGCAGTACACGCGCAACGACCTGGCCTTCACCCGCGGCACCTTCCGGGTGCGTGGTGACACCGTGGAGATCATCCCGATGTATGAGGAGCACGCCGTGCGCATCGAGTTCTTCGGCGACGAGGTCGAGGCGCTCTACACCCTCAACCCCGTCTCCGGTGAGGTCATCCGCGACGAGCAGGAGATGTATGTCTTCCCTGCATCGCACTACGTGGCCGGCCCGGAGCGGATGGATCGCGCCATCGGCAGCATCGAGCGCGAGCTCGAGGAGCAGCTGGCGCTGTTCGAGAAGCAGGGGAAGCTGCTCGAGGCCCAGCGGCTGCGGATGCGGACGACCTACGACATCGAGATGATGCGTCAGATCGGCTCCTGCTCGGGCATCGAGAACTACTCCCTGCACATCGACGGGCGCGAGCGGGGCAGCGCCCCCAACTGCCTCATCGACTACTTCCCGGAGGACTTCCTCCTCGTCATCGACGAGTCCCACGTCACGGTGCCGCAGATCGGCGCGATGTACGAGGGCGACATGAGCCGCAAGCGCACCCTCGTCGACCACGGCTTCCGGTTGCCCTCGGCGATGGACAACCGCCCGCTGAAGTGGGAGGAGTTTCTCGACCGGGTCGGCCAGACCGTCTACCTCTCGGCGACCCCGGGCCCCTACGAGCTCGCGAAGGGCGACGGAGTGGTGGAACAGATCATCCGCCCGACCGGCCTGATCGACCCCGAGATCATCCTCAAGCCCACCAAGGGCCAGATCGACGACCTCCTGCACGAGATCCGCATCAGGGCCGAGAAGAACGAGCGGGTCCTGGTGACCACCTTGACGAAGAAGATGTCCGAGGACCTCACCGACTACCTCCTCGACAAGGGCGTGCGGGTCCGTTACCTGCACTCCGACATCGACACGCTGCGCCGGGTCGAGCTGCTGCGCGAGCTGCGCCTGGGCGAGTACGACGTGCTGGTCGGCATCAACCTCCTGCGCGAGGGGCTCGACCTGCCCGAGGTGTCGCTCGTCTCCATCCTCGATGCCGACAAGGAAGGGTTCCTGCGCTCCAGCCGGAGCCTGATCCAGACCGTCGGGCGAGCGGCCCGCAACGTCTCCGGCCAGGTGCACATGTATGCGGACAAGGTCACGGCGTCGATGGCCCAGGCCGTCGACGAGACGGCGCGACGGCGCGAGAAGCAGGTCGCCTACAACCTCGAGCGCGGCATCGACCCGCAACCCCTGCGCAAGAAGATCGCCGACATCACCGACATGCTCCAGCGCGAGGACGCTGACACCGAGGAGCTGCTCGGGTCGGGTCGAGCGCGCTCACGAGGCAAGAGCGACGGTGGGCGGGGCGGTCGCGGTGCCGCTGCCGCAGATGCAGCGATGTCGGGACACCGTCCGGGCACGGTGGCGGCCAGCGATCTCGCGGGCCTGATCCAGGAGCTCTCCACGCAGATGCACCAGGCTGCGGGGGACCTCCACTTCGAGCTGGCCGCCAGGCTGCGCGACGAGATCGGTGACCTGAAGAAGGAGCTGCGCCAGATGAGCGAGGCCACCCGCTGACCGACGGCCCGCTCGTTAGACTCCAGCGGTGATGCCTTCGCTCCTGCCCGCGGCCGCGCCCACCCTGGACCTGCACCCGTGGGTCTGGTGGCTCACCATCGGGATTGCGGCGGCGGTCCTCACGTTCGACGTGATCGCCATCGCCCGGAAACCGCATCGGCCCTCGACGAGAGAGCTCTGGGTGGCGCTGGGTGTCTACGTCGGCGCCGCGATCATCTTCGGGCTCGGGATGTGGTGGTTCGCGGGCGGACAGCTGGCAGGGGAGTTCTACGCCGGCTGGCTGACGGAGTACTCCCTCTCCGTCGACAACCTCTTCATCTTCATCCTCATCATGGCGCGGTTCGCCGTGCCGGAGAAGCTCCAGCAGTTCGCGCTCATGGTTGGGATCATCATCGCCATCGTGCTGCGCGGCATCTTCATCGCCGTCGGTGCGGCCGCGATCAACAACTTCAGCTGGGTCTTCTACATCTTCGGTGCCTTCCTCATCTACACCGCGGTCAAACTGGCGAGTGGGGGGGAGAGCGATGACGACGAATACGAGGGGAACCGCCTCATGGTGATGGTGGAGCGACGGTTCCCCGCCACCAAGGACTACGACGGCACCACGCTCTTCACCCGGCAGAACGGCAAGCGACTCGCGACGCCGCTCTTCTTCGTCATCCTTGCGCTCGGCACCACGGACCTGCTCTTCGCACTCGACTCGATCCCGGCCATCTACGGCCTGACCCGTGAGCCCTACATCGTGCTGGTCGCCAACCTCTTCGCCCTGATGGGGCTTCGCCAGCTGTACTTCCTCCTCGGTGGGCTCCTGAAGAAGCTCGTCTACCTCAGCATCGGCCTGGCTGTCCTGCTGGCCTTCATCGGGGTGAAGCTCCTGCTCCACGCACTGCATGAGAACGAGCTGCCGTTCATCAACGGCGGGGACAACGTGCCTGTCCCTGAGATCCCGATCTGGCTGTCACTGACCGCGATCGTGGTCATCCTCGGCGTCACCACGCTCGCCAGCCTGTGGAAGACGCGTCGGGATACGCACGCCCAGTGATGAGGCAGCCTCAGGTGGCCGCTGCCTGGGCGGGGTCCTTGCCGCGAGCTCCGAGGCCCAGCACCATCGCTGACGCACTGACCACGAGCCCCATGCCGAGGAGCTGCATCGGGGCCAGCCGCTGGCCGAGCACGATGAGTCCGGCGAGCGCGGCGCAGGCCGGCTCCAGGCTCAGCAGGATTCCGAAGACCTGCGCCGAGAGGCGGCGCAGGGCGAGCAGCTCCAGGGAGTAGGGGAGCACCGAGGACAGTACGGCAATGCCCAAACCCTTCGCGATGGTCGGGCCGCTCCAGTCGGGCACGCTGGCGATCCCGAAGGGAAGGGTGACCACCGTCGCCACGACCATCGCCAGGGCAAGGCCCTCTAGCCGCGGGAACTCCGACCCGGTCCGCCCGGACAGCACGATGTATGCCGCCCAGAAGCCGCCCGCTGCCAAGGCAAGTCCGATGCCGGTCCACTCGAGCTGCGCCAGCGGTGTGCTGATCGCCTCGGAGATCAGGACGACACCGACACCGGCGGCGAGCACCGCGGCTCCGTCGAGGAGCCGCCTGGACAGCGCCGCAGCCAGGGCCAGGGGTCCGATGAACTCGATGGTGACCGCGACTCCGATGGGCAGGTGGGCGAGGGAGCCGTAGAAGGCGTAGTTCATCAGACCCAGCGCGATCCCGAAGGCGATCACCGTCAGCCAGGCCCGGCGCGAGTGCCCCCGCCACCGGGGGCGCACGATCACGAGGAGCATGCCGGTGGCGAAGACCAGCCGCATGACGACGGACCCGCCCGCGCCGAGGGCGGGGATCAGCGTCTGGGCGAGTGCCCCACCGAACTGGACGGAGACGATCCCCGAGAGGACGAGGAGGGGAGCGGGGACCCTGTCGGCGGCGCTCGTCACCGGGTCAGGCTAGCCAGTCGACGGCCCTGCTCGCGCCATACGTCCAGATCGGGTCCATGAGCTGTGATCCACCACGGGTCCACCCGAGCCCAGACGCGCCAGGTGCGCGGACGGGCGGCGATGCGGCACGCGGTCCGTCCCACCCGAGGGGTCACTCCGCGGCGTCCTCCGGAGAGGACGTCTTCGACGCACCTGAGCCCGTGGTGGGGTGACCCTCCACCGCCTCGGCGGCCAGCGTCGCGGCGCTCCTCTCCGCGTCGGTCTCGGAGTCACTCCTGGAGCCACCCACGTACTCCTCGGGGTCCTTGTCGACGGGGGTGATGCCGCCTGAGGCCTTCTGTGACTCGTAGCGCAGGAAGCTCACGGCGATCTCGTGGCGCAGCTCCAGGGTCGCCTGCTGCCGGAAATCGGCAAGGTCCTGGCGCTCCTCCTCACCCATGTGGTCGCTGTTCTGCACGTTGGCATCGATGACGGCCGTCCACCACTGCTCGGAGCCCGGCTCGTGATCCGCGGCCGCTCGCATGGCCGCACGGATCTCGTTGTGGTCCTTGATCGCATCCTCGACCTCCTCCTCCGTCGACTCCGCGTCGGCACCGCCTGTTCCCAGTCGGAGAAGCTCGGGGTAGAAGTAGAGCTCCTCGGCTTCGGCGTGCGTCTCGAGGAGGATCGCGAGTCGACGCCACACGGCCGCCAGACCCTCGTGGTCCTCACGCGGCCACTGCTCGAGGTAGGCGAACATCCGTCGCTGCTCGTCGTGCTGGTGCTGGATGACCTCAGTGATGTCCATGCGCGGCCTGTTCTCGTGTGGTCTGGTCCATGAGCGGCACCCAGCATCCCACCATGTCGTTCATCGTCGTCCGCTGTGGTCAGGCGCCTTCAGCGACGGAGGGCGAGACGGCCCGCCGGTGTCATGCGGCCGTCCTTCTCCAGGCGGCCGGCGATCGCGAGGTTTCGCTCGGACGTGGTGCCGGGAGTGCGCCGCGGGGTGAACTTCTGCAGGAACGATGACGAGTCGTGGGCGCGGCGGGTGCTCTCGCTCCATCCGTGGGCGATGCCGGCCTCCAGCAGGTCGTGGAAGCCGATCGACGCCACGGCGCTCCCGGACTTCTGCACCTGCACCCAGACCCCGGGGTGAGTCACCGGCTGGAGCTCGAGCCAGGCCCACAGCTGCGCAACCGTGGAGAACGCGATGATCTCCAGCTCGTCGGACATGACTGCCACGGTAGGTGGCACCACCGACACCGTGGCCATCGTCAGCATGCGTCCAGAGCGGCGGGTGCTCCTCCGGGGTCAGGCAGCGCGGGCGGCGAGACCCGCCGGGTCGGTGACCACGACCTCACGGCCGTGCACCGACAGCAGCCCGGCCCGGACCAGTCCGGTGAGTCGTCGGCTCAGCGTCTCCGGCGTCGTGCCCAGCAGGGAGGCGACGTCCTTGCGGGCGAGCGGCAGATGGATCGTGATCCGGCCGTCGACCCGGCGGCTGGGCAGGTCGAGCAGGTAGCCCGCGAGCCTTGCCTCGACGTCGGCCGTGCTCTGCTCGGCCACCATCTTGTCGCTCTCGTCGAGCCGGGACACGACCGCGTGCAGCATCCGGATGGCGATGTCCGGATGCTGCACGACCAGCGCACGCAGGTCCCCGTGGTCGAAACTGCACAGCTCGACGTCGGTGAGGGCCGTCGCAGTGTGCTCGGGTCTCGCGCCGGTGACGAACGCCGACTCACCAGCGAACTCTCCCGCCCCCAGCACCCGGATCAGGCGGTCCTGCCCGCTCGGGGCCAGGTGCGAGATCGCGATCTGGCCCCGGTGGACGACGAGCAGGTGCGACACGTCGTCACCCGAGCGGTGGATCAGCTCGCCGCTGGAGCGCCGGATGGGGCGGGCGAAGGCGGCCACCCCATCCCGCTGCTCGGGCGTCAGGCCTGCGAAGAGCGGCACGGTCCCGACGCAGGTCGTCCCCGGCGGGTGGCTCACGCGACTGGCTCCTTCTCCTGAAGGGACGTGTTGTCCCTGGTCCGTTCGACCTGCTCGCCGACCTCGGCGCGCTCGACCTGCCCCGGCCCCTGGAGGCGCACGAGCCGCAGCGCGTTGATGATGACGAGCAGCACGCTCACCTCGTGGACCAGCATGCCACCGGCGAGGGCGACGACGTGCAGCAGCACGGCGGCGACGAGCAGGGACACGGTCATCAGCGCCAGCACGGTGTTCTGCTTCATCACCCGCACCGTGGCCCGGGCCATGCGGCGGGCGTGGGCGAACTGGTCCAACCGATCGGTCATGAGCACGATGTCTGCAGTCTCCATCGAGATGTCGGTGCCGGACCCTCCCATCGCGATCCCGACGTCAGCCAGGGCGAGTGCAGGTGCATCGTTGACCCCGTCGCCGATCATCGCGACCCGGCGCCCCGCCGCCTGCAGCTCCCCGACGATGCGGGCCTTGTCCTCGGGCAGCAGGCCGGCATGCACCTCGTCGACACCGACTTGGTCGGCCACGATCTGGGCGGTGTGCACGTTGTCACCGGTCAGCATCACGATGTGCCGGATGCCGTTCTGCCGCAGGTCCGCGAGTGCGCTCGCCGCCGCGGGACGCACCGAGTCGGCCACGGCGATGAGGCCTGCCAGGGTGCCGTCGATCGCGACGTGGACGACCGTGGCGCCGGTGCGCTCGAGCCGGTCCGCGTCCGCTCGTGCAGCGGCGTCGATGGTGACTCCCGCGCTGACGAGCAGCTCGCCCCGGCCGGCGAGGACGACTCTGCCCGCGACGGTCGCACGCAGGCCCAACCCAGTGACGACCTCGACGTCCTCGACGTCGGACGTGAGCGGCATCCGGCGTGCGCTGGCCTCGGCGACGATGGCGCGCCCGACGTGGTGCTCCGACGCCGACTCGAGCGCGGCGGTCAGGGCGAGCAGCTCCGGCTCGTCCCACCGTGACGCCGGGTGGATGGCGGAGACGACGGGTCGTCCCACGGTGAGGGTGCCGGTCTTGTCCAACACCAGGGTGTCGGCCGAGGCGAGGTCCTCGAGAGCCTCGCCACCCTTGATGAGCACCCCGTGGCGGGCGACGTTGCCGAGCCCGGCCACCGCGGCGACGGGCACGGAGATGACGAGCGCACCCGGGCACGCGATGACCAGGAAGGTGAGGGCGAACTCCAGGTCGCCGGTCCAGGCCAGCACCACGATGGCGAGCACGACGATGGCCGGTGTGTAGACCTGCGCGAAGCGCTCGAGGAAGCGTTGGCGCCGAGTGCGCGACTCCTGGGCCTCCTCGACCAGCTCGATGATGCGCGCGAAGGTCGTGTCGTCCCCGACCCGGTCCGCCTGCACCTCCAGGTAGCCCGACTCGGCGATGGTCCCGGCAAAGACCCGGTCACCGGCGCCCTTGGTGACCGGCACGGACTCACCGGTGATGGAGGCCTCGGTGACCGATGCCCGCCCCGAGGTGATGATCCCGTCGACGGCGATCCGCTCACCGTTGGTGACCAGGACGGTGTCTCCTTCGACGACGTCGTCGGCATCGATGGTGATCCGTTCGCCATCGCGCACGATGGTGGCGCGGGTGGGGGACAGGTCGACGAGCTCGCGAAGTGAGGCGCGGGTCCGTTCGAGGCTGCGAGCCTCGAGCCAGGCGCCGAAGAGGAAGAGGAACGAGACGACGGCAGACTCGACGAACTCGCCGATGACCAGGGCGCCGATGACCGCGATGGTGACGAGCAGGTCGATGCTGAAGGCCCGGACCCGCAGGGCCGCCCAGGCGCGGACGGCGATCGGGTAGCCGGCCAGGACGCTGGAGACGACCAGCAGGCCGTCCCGCCACGAGGTCCCAGCGGGCGGGGGCAGCTGGGACAGCACGAGCGCGAGGAGCAGTAGCGCGCCGGTCGTGAACGCGATGCGCGTGCGCGCCCGCTGGTTCAGGGTGAGGGACATGTCAGGCCACCTTGGTCGCGAGCACGGGGTAGCCCAGTCCGCTGACCACTGCGGCGAGCTCATCGGCGGAGACCTGGGTCTCGTCGAAGGAGACCTTGACCTTGTTGGAGTTGAACAACACGGTCGCGTCGGTGACCCCCGTGGTGCGCTCGAGGGCGCCCTCGATCTTCTTGACGCAGCTGGGGCAGGTGAAGGGTTCGGTGGTGAGTCGAGCGGTGCGCATGAGGGCTCCTGGTGCTGGTTCCCCGGTCCGTCCGGGTTGCCCCCAGTTGACGACAGAACGCGTCCGCTCGCCTTGACCTGGATCAAGCCGGTGGCCGCCTCGCGTCCATCGAGGTGGTGGTCAGTGGTGCGTCGGCGGTCCCTCGGGCACCTCCGTCGGGGTGGCGGGGGCGAGACGGTGCAGGAGCGGGGTGATGATGTCCATCGGGAGCGGGAAGACGACGGTCGAGTTCTGGTCGGCGCCGAGCTCCAGCAGGGTCTGGAGGTAACGCAGTTGGAGTGACGCAGGGCTCTGGGAGAGCACGTCAGCGGCCTCCTTCAGCTCCTTGGACGCCTGCAGCTCACCGCGCGCATTGATGATCTTGGCGCGGCGTTCGCGCTCGGCCTCCGCCTCACGAGCCATCGCGCGTTGCATCTGCTCCGGGATCTCGACGTCCTTGATCTCGACCACGGACACGTCCACGCCCCAGGGCTTGGTCTGGAGCTCGATGATCTCGCGCAGGTCGTGGTTGAGGGCATCTCGGTGAGCCAGGATCGTGTCGAGATCTGCGCGGCCGAGGACCGATCGCAACGTCGTCTGCGCGATCTGTGACGTGGCGATCGCGTAGTTCTCCACGCGCATGATCGCTGCCTCCGGGTCGACGACGTTGAACAGGACGACCGCGTTGACCCGGGCGGGGACGTTGTCCTTGGTGATGACCTCCTGGGGTGGGATGGTCAACGTCACGACCCTGAGGTCGACCCGCTGGAGCTGCCACAGACCGGGCGGGATCAGGTGCAGACCGGGCTG
>JBDTDY010000043.1:0-12081 GCA_039922835.1 Ornithinibacter sp. | reverse complement strand
CTCCAAAACCAGCGGTTGTGGGTTCGAGTCCCTCTTGCCCTGCGCATGACATGACGAGGTCTTGGCGTTCTACGCTTGGTGTCCGTCAGGGCTTTGGCTCCGACGGGTACAGGTCCGGTTCGACCAGACCCCAGAACCCAGTCAGAATGGAGGAAACGTGACGGAGACGAGCGCCAAGCGCGAGTCCGGCCAAGCCGCCCAGACGGGCGGCGGCAACCCTGTCTCGCGACTCTTTCAGGCCGCGAGCCTGTTCGTGCGGCAGATCCTCGACGAGATGCGCAAGGTCGTCTACCCAACCGGTCCCGAGCTCGTGCGCTACACCACCGTGGTCGTCGTGTTCGTGATGATCATGATGTTGCTGGTCTCCGGCTTCGACCTCGGGTTCAGCAAGCTCATCTCCTGGGCGTTCACGGGCTCAGTCAGCTAGCGATCGTCCAGCCCGTGCGTGGCATGGGCGCTTTGCGGTCGGTTTCGACCCGGCCGGTCCGGCGCTCCGGGCCATCTCCACGAGAATCAACCGTCCGGCATGGCCGGTCCACCAGCAAGGAAGCAGGTCAACGCGTGTCCGAGCAGTCCGCCTCGCACGACGCCCACAGCCACGACGACCGTCAGAGCAACGCCGAACAGGGCAGTGCCACCTCTGACCTGCGCGACCAGTCCGACGTGCCGAGTGAGCCCGAGGTGCTCGTACAGACCGACCCGGCCAGCGACAGCGCCTACGCGGTGCACACCGTGCAGATGCCCGAGACTCCCGACAATGACGTGGTCGCGGTCGGCGACGACATCGATGCCCTCGACGCCGCTGCGGCCGGCAACGACAACGATTCGGATGACGCGGATGACTCTGCTGAGTCGCAGTCACCCGACGCCGACGACGAGTCGGCCGGGGAGACCGAGCCCACGGGTAGCGGTGACCCGGTTGCCGACTACAAGGCCGAGCTGCGCTCACGGTTCGGTGACTGGTTCGTCGTTCATTCCTACGCTGGTTACGAGAACCGCGTGAAGGCCAACCTCGAGACCCGCATCCAGACCTTGAACATGGAGGAGTCGATATTCGAGATCGAGGTCCCCATGGAAGAGGTCACCGAGATCAAGAGTGGCCAGAAGAAGAATGTGCGCCGCGTGCGGATGCCCGGTTACGTGCTGGTGCGCATGGACCTCACCGACGAGAGCTGGGGCGCTGTGCGCCACACGCCCGGGGTGACCGGGTTCGTCGGCAACGCCCACCAGCCGGTGCCGCTCTCGGTCGACGAGGTGTTCACGATGCTTGCCCCAACCTTTGACCTGCCCGAGGGTGAAGGTGACGCCGGCGGCGGCGCCGTCAAGGACGTTCGGGTCGTCGACTTCGAGGTCGGCGAGTCGGTCACCGTCATGGAGGGGCCCTTCGAGACCCTTCCGGCCACCATCTCCGAGATCAGCCCCGAGACGCAGAAGCTCAAGGTGCTCGTCTCGATCTTCGGCCGAGAGACCCCGGTCGAGTTGTCCTTCGGTCAGGTCGCCAAGATCTGACCGGCTGCCGCCCGCGTCAGCGGGCGGCCCTGCAACCGGGTCATCGCCCAGCCAGCACGTCAGGCGTAGGCCCAACACCCAAAGAAAGAAGATTCGCATGCCTCCCAAGAAGAAGAAGGTCTCCGGCTTCATCAAGCTGCAGATCCAAGCCGGCGCGGCCACGCCCGCGCCCCCCGTCGGTCCGGCCCTCGGTCAGCACGGCGTCAACATCATGGAGTTCGTCAAGGCCTACAACGCCGCCACCGAGCACCAGCGCGGCAGCATCATCCCCGTCGTCATCACGGTCTACGAAGACCGCTCGTTCACCTTCATCACCAAGACGCCCCCGGCGTCAGAGCTGATCAAGAAGGCCGCGGGCGTGCAGAAGGGCTCCGGTGAGCCGCACAAGGTCAAGGCCGGTTCCCTGACCAAGGCCCAGGTCCGAGAGATCGCCGAGACCAAGATGCCCGACCTCAACGCCAACGACGTCGAGGCCGCGATGAAGATCATCGCCGGCACCGCACGCCAGATGGGCATCACGACCGAGCTCTGAGCCCGGTCCACCCGGCATACCCCCGTATGCCGGGTGGGGCACCAAACCCGGTGCCCCGCAAGTGGCAGGGCCAGCGCCGGCCCGAGCACCACGACTCCACACCGAAACACCAGGAGCAGCACATGAAGCGCAGCAAGGCCTACCGCGCCGCCGCGGAGAAGATCGATCCCGACGCCACCTACGCGCCCCTCGAGGCCGTACGGATCGCCAAGGAGGCGGCGTCGGCGAAGTACGACGAGACCGTCGAGATCGCGTTCCGCCTCGGTGTCGACCCCCGCAAGGCCGACCAGATGGTGCGTGGCACCGTCAACCTGCCCAACGGCACCGGCAAGACCTCCCGGGTCCTCGTCTTCGCGAACGGCGACAAGGCGGAGGCCGCCAAGGCTGCCGGCGCCGACTTCGTGGGCTCCGACGACCTCCTCGAGAAGGTCTCCGGCGGCTGGCTCGACTTCGACGCCGTGGTCGCCACGCCGGACATGATGGGCAAGGTCGGCCGCCTGGGCAAGGTGCTCGGCCCGCGCGGGCTGATGCCCAACCCCAAGACCGGCACGGTCACCATGGACACCGCGAAGGCCGTGACCGACATCAAGGGCGGCAAGATCGAGTTCCGCACCGACAAGCACGCCAACCTCCACTTCATCATCGGCAAGGTGTCCTTCGACGAGAAGGCGCTGGTGGAGAACTACGCCGCCGCGCTCGACGAGGTGCTGCGGCTCAAGCCGTCCTCCTCCAAGGGCCGCTACATCGTCAAGGCCACGATGGCCACGACGATGGGCCCCGGCATCCCGCTGGACTCGACCAAGACGCGCAACCTCCTCGGGGACGGCGCTGACGCCTGACCGGCGCCCACCGCTCACCGACCGAGCCCGCCGACCCCCACCGGGGGCGGCGGGCTCGTGCGTGCAGTGGCGAGGGTGCAGGAGGTCGCGAGGCCGATTTGGGCGGCCGGTCACTCTCCCGTAGGATCTCCGATGACCCACAGACCGCCGGTCGTCGCGTGCACCCGCACGAGATCGAAGGCTCCGCTCACCGCGGGCGACCAGCGCAGGACATGACCCGTCACGGTATGCCGTGGAGCTTGCTCCCCGCACACCCTCCTGATGAGCCCCGTGCCCTGTGCCGGGGCTCGTTTCGTGTCCGGGCCCTTCCCGACGGTCGACACGACGGAAGGAGGCCTCATGTCACGTGCCGACAAGGCCACGGCCATCGCCGAGCTCTCGGAGAAGTTCCGCAGCAGCAACGCGGCCGTCCTCACGGAGTACCGCGGGCTCTCGGTGAAGCAGATCACCGACCTGCGCAACTCCCTGCGTGGCAACGCGACCTACGCCGTGGTCAAGAACACGCTGACCGAGCTCGCTGCCAAGGACGCCGGGGTGACCGCGTTCGACGGTCAGTTCGTCGGTCCGTCCGCCATCGCCTTCGTCGAGGGCGACCCGGTGGAAGCGGCCAAGGGTCTTCGTGACTTTGCCAAGGCAAACCCTCTCCTGGTGATCAAGGCTGGCGTCCTGGACGGCAAGACCTTGACCGCCGAGGAGATCAACAAGCTCGCGGACCTCGAGTCCCGCGAGGTGCTCCTCGCCAAGCTGGCCGGCGCCATGAACGCCTCGCTCAGCCAGGCTGTTCGTCTCTTCGCCGCCCCGCTCTCGCAGGCCGCTCGCGCGGTCGACGCGCTGCGGGCGAAGGTCGAGGCGCAAGGACCGGTCTCCGGTGCCGCTGACGCGGCAACAGAGGCACCCGCCGAGGCCGCACCCGCGGCCGAGGCCACCGACGTCGCCGAGGGTGGCGACGCGGAGTGACCCCCCACCCGGGCAACCGGGTGCGGTGACTCCACCACCACAACGCCACTCACGGCATACAGCAGGAAAGAAAGGACGCCAGACATGGCCAAGCTCAGCACCGACGAGCTCCTTGACGCCTTCAAGGAGATGACCCTGATCGAGCTCTCCGAGTTCGTCAAGCAGTTCGAGGACACCTTCGGGGTCACCGCTGCCGCTCCCGTCGCGGTTGCCGCGGCAGGCGCCCCCGCGGGCGGCGGCGACGCCGCCCCCGAGGAGCAGGACGAGTTCGACGTCGTCCTCCTCGCCGCCGGCGAGAAGAAGATCGCCGTCATCAAGGAGGTCCGCTCGCTGACCTCCCTGGGCCTGAAGGAGGCCAAGGACCTCGTCGACGGCGCTCCCAAGCCCGTCCTGGAGAAGGTCGACAAGGCTGCGGCCGAGAAGGCCAAGGACCAGCTCGAGGCGGCTGGCGCCTCCGTCGAGCTCAAGTGATTCCGTCCCCGCAAGGGGACTGACGTCACCGCACACGAGGGCGGGTCCAGACCGAGAGGTCCGGACCCGCCCTTCGTGGTGTCCGTGCAGGTCAGCGGCCGTGCAAGGACCACGGTGGGCGCGGCATCCGGCGCGGGTGAAGGGTGGGCGGCGTCGCTGATCCGGCGCCCGGGCGGATGCCGTTCAACGCGCCGAGGGGGCCAAGGGGCTTGACGTGGCGGGGCGGTGCAGCCATCCTGTCTGCGTCGCCCGGTTCGCCGGGAGGTCGGGGCCCGGAGACCGCGAGGTTTGACCGGGTTGGACGGCCGTGCCTTCTTCGGGTATGCTATCTCTTTGCGCTGCCCCCTACCCCCTCGCTCACCGCTGAGTTGTCGTGTCGCCATGCCCCCGGTTCTCCCGGGAGGAAGTTGCGACGTGGCTGCCGCGGTGGGCCTGAACGTGGGGTGTGGCCATCCAAGAAGTCTGAACAGGCCCGTGGAAGGAAACATCCTTGGCTGCCTCGCGCACCACGTCGAAGCATGTGAACACAGCACTGACGGCTTCTGGCCGTCTGTCCTTCGGAAAGATCCGTGAGCCGCTCGAGGTCCCAGACCTCCTGGCGCTCCAGACAGAGAGCTTCGACTGGCTCCTCGGCAACGAGAGGTGGCAGGAGCGCGTCGCAGCAGCACGCGCCCAGGGACGCGACGACGTCCCCGACCGCTCGGGCCTCGAGGACATCTTCGAGGAGATCTCCCCCATCGAGGACTTCAGCGGCTCGATGTCGCTGAGCTTCCGCGACCACCGCTTCGAGGAGGTCAAGTACTCGATCGAGGACTGCAAGGAGCGCGACCAGACCTACTCGGCGCCCTTGTTCGTCACCGCGGAGTTCATGAACAACACCACCGGTGAGATCAAGAGCCAGACGGTCTTCATGGGCGACTTCCCGCTCATGACCGAGCGCGGCACCTTCATCATCAACGGCACCGAGCGCGTCGTCGTCTCCCAGCTCGTCCGCAGCCCGGGCGTGTACTTCGAGCGCACGCCCGACAAGACGTCCGACAAGGACATCTACACCTGCAAGGTCATCCCGAGCCGCGGCGCCTGGCTGGAGTTCGAGATCGACAAGCGCGACATGGTGGGCGTGCGCGTCGACCGCAAGCGCAAGCAGTCCGTCACGGTGCTGCTCAAGGCCCTCGGCTGGACCAACGAGCGGATCCTCGAGGAGTTCGGCGACTACGAGTCGATGCGCCTGACCCTGGAGAAGGACAACACCACGGGTCAGGACGACGCGCTCCTGGACATCTACCGCAAGCTGCGCCCGGGCGAGCCGCCGACCAAGGAGGCCGCCCAGACGCTGCTGGACAACCTCTACTTCAACGGCAAGCGCTACGACCTGGCCAAGGTCGGTCGCTACAAGATCGACAAGAAGCTGGGTGTCGACGCGCAGCTCTCGCAGTCGACCCTGCAGGTCGATGACATCGTCGCCACGATCAAGTACATCGTCGCGTTGCACGCCGGCGAGGAGACCATGCCGGGCACCCGCCGCGGCGAGGCCGTCGACGTGCGCGTCGAGACCGATGACATCGACCACTTCGGCAACCGCCGGCTGCGCAACGTCGGCGAGCTCATCCAGAACCAGGTCCGCACCGGCCTGTCCCGGATGGAGCGCGTCGTGCGCGAGCGGATGACGACCCAGGACGTCGAGGCGATCACGCCGCAGACCCTGATCAACATCCGTCCGGTCGTGGCCTCGATCAAGGAGTTCTTCGGCACCAGCCAGCTCTCCCAGTTCATGGACCAGAACAACCCGCTCGCGGGCCTGACGCACAAGCGGCGTCTCTCGGCCCTCGGCCCGGGTGGTCTCTCCCGTGACCGCGCCGGCATGGAGGTCCGTGACGTCCACCCCTCGCACTACGGCCGCATGTGCCCGATCGAGACCCCTGAGGGTCCCAACATCGGTCTGATCGGCTCGCTCGCGTCCTACGGGCGGATCAACAGCTTCGGCTTCATCGAGACCCCCTACCGCAAGGTCACCAAGGGTCGGATCACCGACGACGTGCACTACCTGTCCGCCGACGAGGAGGACGAGCACGTCATCGCCCAGGCGAACGCCACCCTCACCGAGGACGGCACCCACTTCGCCCACGAGCGTGTGCTCGTGCGCGTCAAGGGTGGCGAGGTGGAGTACATCCCGGCCGACGACGTCGACTACATCGACGTCTCCGCGCGCCAGATGGTCTCTGCGGCCACCGCCCTGATCCCCTTCCTCGAGCACGACGACGCCAACCGCGCCCTGATGGGCTCGAACATGCAGCGCCAGGCCGTGCCGCTGGTGCGTTCCGAGGCGCCGCTGATCGGGACCGGCATGGAGTTCCGTGCCGCCGTCGACTCCGGTGACGTGGTCATCGCGGAGAAGGCGGGTGTGGTCACCGAGGTATCGGCCGACCTGGTCACCGTCGCCGGCGACGACGGCACGACCCGCACCTACCGGATCAACAAGTTCACCCGGTCCAACCAGGGCAACTCCTACAACCAGCGCGTGGTGGTCTCCGAGGGCGTTCGCGTCGAGGTCGGCGCAGTCATCGCCGATGGTCCCGCCACCGATGGTGGCGAGATGGCGCTCGGGCGCAACCTGCTCGTGGCGTTCATGCCGTGGGAGGGTCACAACTACGAGGACGCGATCATCCTCAGCCAGCGCCTGGTGCAGGACGATGTGCTCTCCTCGATCCACATCGAGGAGCACGAGATCGACGCCCGCGACACCAAGCTCGGCCCTGAAGAGATCACCCGGGACATCCCGAACGTCTCCGAGGAGGTCCTCGCAGACCTCGACGAGCGCGGCATCATCCGCATCGGCGCCGAGGTCCGCGACGGCGACCTGCTCGTCGGCAAGGTCACGCCCAAGGGTGAGACCGAGCTGACCCCGGAGGAGCGCCTGCTCCGTGCGATCTTCGGTGAGAAGGCGCGCGAGGTGCGCGACACCTCCCTGAAGGTCCCCCACGGCGAGACCGGCACCATCATCGGTGTCAAGGTCTTCGACAAGGACGAGGGCGACGAGCTGCCCCCGGGCGTGAACCAGCTGGTGCGCGTCTACGTCGCCAACAAGCGCAAGATCACCGACGGCGACAAGCTCGCCGGGCGCCACGGCAACAAGGGGGTCATCTCCAAGATCCTCCCGGTCGAGGACATGCCGTTCCTCGAGGACGGCACTCCCGTCGACGTCGTGCTCAACCCGCTGGGTGTGCCCGGCCGGATGAACGTCGGGCAGATCCTGGAGCTGCACCTGGGCTGGGCTGCCAGCCGGGGCTGGGAGATCGAGGGTGACCCCGACTGGGCGAGCCAGATCCCCGACGACGCGCGCACCGCGCCGCCCGGCACCCGCATCGCCTCGCCCGTCTTCGACGGGGTCCGCGAGGACGAGATCGTGGGGCTGCTCAACAGCACCCACAAGACCCGTGACGGGGTCCGTCTCGTCGACGGCACCGGCAAGGCGCGGCTCTTCGACGGTCGCTCCGGCGAGCCGTTCCCGGAGCCGGTCTCCGTGGGCTACATGTACATCCTCAAGCTCCACCACCTCGTCGACGACAAGATCCACGCACGCAGCACGGGTCCCTACTCGATGATCACCCAGCAGCCGCTCGGCGGTAAGGCCCAGTTCGGTGGCCAGCGCTTCGGTGAGATGGAGGTGTGGGCCCTGGAGGCCTACGGCGCGGCCTACGCGCTGCAGGAACTGCTCACGATCAAGTCCGATGACGTCAACGGCCGCGTGAAGGTCTACGAGGCCATCGTCAAGGGCGACAACATTCCCGAGCCCGGCATCCCCGAGTCCTTCAAGGTCCTCATCAAGGAGATGCAGAGCCTGTGCCTCAACGTGGAGGTGCTGTCCAGCGACGGCACCACCATCGAGATGCGCGAGGCCGAGGAGGACGTCTTCCGCGCAGCGGAGGAGCTCGGCATCGACCTGTCGCGGCGTGAGCCGAGCAGCGTCGAAGAGGTCTGACAGGTGATGGACCCGGGATGCCGTGCGCGGCATCCCGGGCCCGCCACCTCCGTTCGACTGATCACCTGAACAGACCACAGTTTTCGTAGTTAACGAGAGAAGGAACCACGTGCTCGACGTCAACTTCTTCGACGAGCTCCGCATTGGTCTCGCCACCGCGGAGGGCATCCGCGCCTGGAGCCATGGCGAGGTCAAGAAGCCCGAGACGATCAACTACCGCACCCTCAAGCCCGAGAAGGACGGACTCTTCTGCGAGAAGATCTTCGGCCCCACCCGGGACTGGGAGTGCGCGTGCGGGAAGTACAAGAGGGTCCGCTTCAAGGGCATCATCTGCGAGCGCTGCGGCGTCGAGGTGACCCGTGCGGCCGTGCGTCGTGAGCGGATGGGCCACATCGAGCTCGCCGCCCCCGTCACCCACATCTGGTACTTCAAGGGTGTCCCGAGCCGGCTCGGCTACCTGCTGGACCTGGCCCCCAAGGACCTCGAGAAGGTCATCTACTTCGCGGCCTACATGATCACCAGCGTCGACGTCGACCAGCGTCACGCGGACCTGCCCTCCCTCGAGGCGCAGATCCAGGTGGAGAAGAAGGAGATCGAGAACCGTCGCGACTCCGACGTCGACACCCGCGCCAAGAAGCTCGAGCAGGACATCGCGGCCCTGGAGGCCGAGGGTGCCAAGTCCGACGCCAAGCGCAAGGTCCGCGACTCCGCCGAGCGCGAGATGAACGCGATCCGTCGTCGCACCGACCAGCAGGTCGAGCGCCTCGAGCAGGTCTGGGACCGCTTCCGCAACCTCAAGGTCCAGGACCTCGAGGGTGATGAGGTCCTCTACCGCGAGATGCGCGACCGGTTCGGCCTGTACTTCGAGGGCGGGATGGGTGCTGCGGCGATCCAGAAGCGGCTCGAGTCCTTCGACCTCGACGCCGAGTCGGTGCTGCTGCGCGAGATCATCACCAACGGCAAGGGGCAGCGCAAGACGCGTGCGCTCAAGCGCCTCAAGGTGGTCAGCGCCTTCATGACGACGACCAACCAGCCCGCGGGCATGGTGCTCGACGCCATCCCGGTCATCCCCCCGGACCTGCGCCCGATGGTGCAGCTCGACGGTGGCCGCTTCGCGACCTCGGACCTCAACGACCTGTACCGCAGGGTCATCAACCGCAACAACCGCCTCAAGCGACTCCTCGACCTCGGCGCGCCCGAGATCATCGTCAACAACGAGAAGCGGATGCTGCAGGAGGCCGTCGACAGCCTGTTCGACAACGGCCGTCGTGGCCGTCCGGTCACCGGGCCGGGCAACCGCCCGCTGAAGTCGCTCTCGGACATGCTCAAGGGCAAGCAGGGCCGGTTCCGTCAGAACCTCCTCGGCAAGCGCGTCGACTACTCGGGCCGTTCGGTCATCGTCGTCGGCCCCCAGCTCAAGCTGCACCAGTGCGGCCTGCCGAAGCAGATGGCGCTCGAGCTCTTCAAGCCCTTCGTCATGAAGCGGCTCGTCGACCTCGACCACGCGCAGAACATCAAGTCCGCCAAGCGGATGGTCGAGCGTCAGCGCCCCCAGGTGTGGGACGTCCTCGAAGAGGTCATCACCGAGCACCCCGTGCTGCTCAACCGCGCACCCACCCTGCACCGTCTCGGCATCCAGGCCTTCGAGCCCCAGCTGGTCGAGGGCAAGGCCATCCAGATCCACCCGCTCGTCTGCACGGCGTTCAACGCCGACTTCGACGGTGACCAGATGGCCGTGCACGTGCCGCTGTCCGCAGAGGCCCAGGCCGAGGCACGCATCCTGATGCTGTCCTCGAACAACATCCTCAAGCCGGCCGACGGCCGCCCCGTGACCATGCCCACCCAGGACATGATCATCGGGCTCTACCACCTCACCACCGAGGTGGAGGACGGCAAGGGTGCCGGTCGCGTCTTCTCGACGACGAGCGAGGCCAGGATGGCCTTCGACGCCGGCGAGATCGAGCTCGGCTCGATGGTGCGGATCCGTCTCGAGCACCTGGTCCCGACGCCGCTCACCGAGCTGCCCGAGGGTGTCGAGGCCGACGCGGAGGGCTACGTCAAGCACCTCACCGTCGAGACCACGCTGGGTCGCACGCTCTTCAACGAGACCCTGCCGATGGACTACCCGTTCGTCAACGCACAGGTCTACAAGAAGCGCCTGTCCACGATCGTCAACGACCTCGCCGAGCGCTACACCAAGGTGCAGGTCGCGGCGACGCTGGACGCGCTGAAGGAGTACGGCTTCCACTGGGCGACCCGCTCGGGCATCACGGTCGCCATCTCCGACGTCGTCACCCCGCCGAACAAGCTCCAGATCCTGGAGGAGTACGAGACCAAGGCGACCAAGGTCCAGACGCAGTACGAGCGCGGTCTGATCACCGACGACGAGCGTCGCCAGGAGCTCATCGAGATCTGGACCCAGGCGACCAACGTCATCGCCAAGGAGATGGAAGCGAACATCCCGCACACCAACACCATCTTCCGGATGGTGTCCTCGGGTGCCCGCGGTAACTGGATGCAGCTGCGCCAGATCGCCGGGATGCGAGGGCTGGTGTCCAACCCAAGGGCGACATCATCCCCAGGCCGATCCGCGCGAACTTCCGCGAGGGTCTGTCCGTGCTGGAGTTCTTCATCTCCACCCACGGCTCGCGAAAGGGCCTGGCCGACACCGCGCTCCGCACGGCGGACTCGGGTTACCTCACCCGTCGTCTCGTCGACGTCTCGCAGGACGTCATCATCCGTGAGGACGACTGCGGCACCGAGCGTGGCCTGGCCATGCCGATCGCGGCGACCGACGAGCGCACCGGGACCCGATCGGTGCACGACGACGTCGAGACCTCGGTCTACGCCCGCACGCTCTCCGAGGACGTCGTCAAGGACGGTGACGTCCTCGCAGAGGCCGGCATCGACCTCGGTGACGTCGTCATCGGTGCGATCTTCGCCGCCGGTGTCGACCGGGTGAAGGTGCGCTCCGTGCTCACCTGCGACTCCAAGGTCGGCACCTGCGCGAAGTGCTACGGCCGATCGCTGGCCACCGGCAAGCTCGTCGACATCGGTGAGGCCGTCGGCATCATCGCGGCGCAGTCCATCGGTGAGCCCGGCACCCAGCTGACGATGCGCACCTTCCACACCGGTGGTGTGGCCGGTGACGACATCACCCAGGGTCTGCCGCGTGTCGTCGAGCTGTTCGAGGCGCGCACCCCCAAGGGTGTCGCCCCGATCGCCGAGGCGTCGGGTCGGATCACCATCGAGGAGACCGACAAGACGCGTCGCATCCTGCTCACCCCGGACGACGGTTCCGAGGAGCACGCGTACCCGGTCACGAAGCGGGCCCGCCTGCTCGTGCAGGACGGTCAGAGCGTGGAGGTCGGCACCCAGCTGACCCAGGGGTCCATCGACCCCAAGCAGGTGCTGCGCATCCTCGGCCCGCGGGCCACCCAGAAGCACCTCGTGGACCAGGTCCAGAAGGTGTACGTGCAGCAGGGTGTGTCGATCCACGACAAGCACATCGAGGTCATCGTGCGCCAGATGCTTCGTCGCATCACGGTCATCGAGCAGGGCGATTCCGCCTTGATCCCCGGTGACCTGGCCGATCGCTCGAAGTTCGAGGATGAGAACCGTCGTGTGGTTGCCGAAGGCGGGACGCCGGCCTCCGGTCGTCCGGTCCTGATGGGTATCACGAAGGCCTCGCTCGCGGTTGAGTCGTGGCTGTCGGCTGCCTCCTTCCAGGAGACCACCCGGGTGCTCACCGACGCAGCCATCAACGGCAAGTCGGACTCGCTGCTGGGTCTGAA